>NZ_JAALDT010000261.1:0-9089 GCF_014144995.1 Dietzia sp. DQ11-71
GTTCGCCGGCGCCTGCGGCGAGGTCTCGGGAGCCGCGGGTGGCCTCGAAGACCCCGTCGCGCAACGGGGCACCCGGCGCCGCGAGCTGCCGGGCCAGCTCGTCGGCGCCGCCCTCCAGTTGGTCCAGTCCGCTCAGGGTGTTCTGGTCCAGACCCTGGGTGGCGAGCTGGTCCCTGAGTCCGATGAGCGCCTCGCGGGCCCGGACGGTATCGGGGTCGTCGCCCTGCAGACGCGACAGCGCGTCGTCGATGGCCGTCGACACCTGCCCCTGGATCACGGCCACGCCGCGGACCGCGCCCACCACCTGCCCCACCCCGTCGGCCAGCTCGGTGGCTCCCGTCCCGGCCTGGCCTATCCCCGCCTGGAGCTGTTCCATACCCGCCGCCAGTTCGGCGCTGCCAGCGCGCAGCTGTTCGGCGCCGTCGGCCAGTTCGGCCGAACCCGAGCGCAGCTGATCCGCACCCGCAACGGTGAACGACGAGTTGGCCGAGGCCTCCGACAGCGCCGAGCGCAGTGGTCCGCCCGCTCCCGGTCCGGCCTCCTCCTGCTGCGGTGTCGGCCCGACCACGGCCCAGAGCGCGGCCAGGACGAGCGGCAGGGCGAGGAGAACCACCGCGGCCACCCGCCGGGCGGGCCCCGGTGCGGCTGAGGCCGTCGGAACGGGGTCGCTGACGGGATCGCTGACGGAGTCGCGCCCGGCGGTACGAGGTCCGTCGTCGGCGTCGGGACCGGCGGGAGGTCCGTCGACGGCGTCGGGGCCGGTGGCGGTAGATCCGTCGACGGCGTCCTCCCCGAGGTCGCCTGCACTGTCGCCTGCACTGGGGGTGGGGGGCATGTGGAGGATGCTAGTTTCCCCGGTGAGGACGTTCCCGCAGGTCATCCGGCACGTCCCGGAATCCTGCCCGAAACCGCGCCGTCGGACAGTGGTAGCCTGACCCGGCGGGCTCGGTTCCCACGGGTCTGCTCCGTCGCCCACCTCGACCAGCACCGGAGCCAACGGCACGTGACATTGACCCTCGCCCTCGGAGCGGCTTTCGGTATCGCGGCGATTTCGCCGTTGCTGGCCCGGATACTGGGGCGGGATGCCGGTTGGCCGCTCGCGGTGTTGCTCGCGGCGCTGGCCGGGTACATCTGGGTCGCCATTCCGGTCGACACCGTCTCCACCATCGCCTGGATGCCGGCGCTGGGAATCGACCTGCGCCTGGCCCTCGATCCGCTGGCACGCGTGTTCACCATGCTGGTCCTCGGGATCGGCGCCGTCGTGATGGCGTACTCGTCCCGTTACCTCGGGCGCGGCGGCGGGCACGGCGGCTACTACGGCCTGATGACCCTGTTCGCCGCGTCCATGCTCGGGCTGGTGCTGGCGGACGACGTCGTTCTGCTGTTCGTCGCCTGGGAGTTCACGACCCTCTGTTCGTTCTTCCTCATCACGCTGGCGGGCCCCAAGGGGACGCAGCCCGCGGTGCGGACGCTGCTCGTCACGGTCGCGGGCGGGCTCTGTCTGCTCACCGCCGCCGCGCTCATGGTGGTCCGCACCGGCACCACCGTCCTGTCGGACATCCTGTCGGACCCGGTGTGGACGCAGGACCCGGCCTTCGCCGCCGTGATCGCGGTCCTGATCGCCATGGCCGCGTTCACCAAGTCCGCCCAGTTCCCGTTCCAGGCGTGGTTGCCGGACGCGATGGTCGCCGCGACCCCGGTCAGCGCGTACCTGCACGCCGCCGCCATGGTCAAGGCCGGCATCTACCTCCTCCTGCGGTTCTCCGAGGCCCTGCACGACGTCCCGGTGTGGAATCTGCTCCTCATCGCGTGCGGCATGACCACCGCCGTCCTGGGCGCCGTGTTCGCGATGCAGCGTGACGACCTCAAGGAATTGCTCGCCTACTCGACGATCAGCCAGCTGGGCTTCCTGGTGGCGACGATCGGTGTGGGCACCCCGGAGGCCATGGTGGCTGCGATCGTGCACACCATCGCGCACGCGCTGTTCAAGTCCTCATTGTTCATGTTCGTGGGAGTGGTCGACCACCAGACCGGCACCCGCGCCATGAGCGGCCTCCCGCCGCTCTACCGCATCATGCCCGGCACCGCGGGCGGCGTGGCACTGGCCGCGGCGTCGATGGCGGGCCTGCCCCCGCTCCTGGGCTTCGTGTCCAAGGAGTGGATGTTCAAGTCGATGCTCGAGGCCCCGGGAGCGGCCTGGACCGGCCCCGCGCTCGGCGCCCTGGCCGTGTTCGCCGCCACCTTCACCTTCGCCTACTCCGCTCGGTTCCTGCTCGGCGGCTTCGTCACCCACGGGCCGCCGGCCAGGCCGGGGCCGGAGCCCGTCCACGACACCCCGGAGTCGATCGCGCCGCCCCGCGCATCGTTCTTCATCCCCGCCGCGCTGCCCGCCGCACTGGGGTTGTTCCTCGGCTTCACCGGGTTCCTCCTGGAGCCGGTGGTCGCCGCCGCGGCACGCGCCTCCATCGGGGCGGGTTACGAGGCCGACTTCGGGCTCTGGCACGGATTCGCGCCGGAACTGTTCATGTCCATGACGGTGATCGCCGTCGGGATCGTGCTGGTCATCGTGCGCCACCCGGTGGAGCGCTTCCTCGACCGCGAACTCGCGCCCATCACCGGCGTCGCCACGGTCGACGCGCTGCGCCGCTGGGCCATCGCGGGAGGGGCCCGTGTCGGCGACGTGACCCGGACGGACCGGATCTCCCGGCACGTGTGGGCCGTCCTGATCGTGCTGTTCGCTCTCGCCGCCGTCGGCGTGGCCACGGTCCGTCCCGCCCCCGAGGTGGGCTCGCCGGTCCGTGTCGAGGACTGGGTGGTCGTGGTTCTGCTCGGGGTGGGGACCGCGGCCATGGTCGTCTCGCGCTCCCGTCTCGGAGCCGTCGCGAACGTCGGGATCGTCGGCTTCGCCATGGCGCTGTGGTTCTTCACGCTCGGTGCGGTCGACGTGGCACTGACCCAGCTGCTCGTGGAGGTCCTCACCGTCGTCGTGATCGTCCTGGTCCTGCAGCGCCTTCCCCGTGCGTTCCACCCGGTCTCGCGCTCCCGGATGGCGGTCAGCGCGGCCGCCGCGGTCGTGGTCGGGCTGGCCTCCGGGGCGGCGGTGTGGGCGATGACGGGCCGTCGCGAACTCTCCGACGTCGGGCGCTACTTCCTCGACAACGCCGAGGAGGACACCGGCGGCATCAACGTGGTCAACACCGTCCTGGTGGACTACCGCGCCCTGGACACCCTCGGGGAGCTCACCGTGCTCGGTGTGGCCGGCCTCGCGGTGATCCTCGCCCTCCACGCCCGGCGGGCACTGCCCCGGCGCGAGGTGCCGCTCACCGTCCCCGGGAACTCGCCACTCCTGCCCGCCGGGGACAACGGTGTCTTCCTGCGCACGTTCGCCCGGATCCTCGGGCCCCTGATCGTGCTGCTCTCGCTGTACTTCCTCGTACGCGGCCACAACGCCCCCGGCGGCGGGTTCAACTCGGCGCTCATCGGCGGGGCCGGGATCGCGGTCTACTACCTCCGCGCGCGGGACGATGCGTCCGCGCGCATCCGGGTGCCCTATGTCGCGGTCATCGCGGCCGGCGTGATCATCGGCGTGGTCACGGGCCTGGTGGGCTTCGTCGACGGGTCGTTCCTGTTGCCGCTGCACGCCTACCTCGGCGGCGTGCACCTGACCACCGCGCTCGTCTTCGACGTCGGTGTCTACCTCGCCGTGCTGGGCGTGATCATGGCCGCGGTCGACAAGCTCGGTGGGGACGACCGCAGCGACGAACCCACCGGTCCGCGGGGCCCGTCGGGACCGCCGGCCCCCGCCGGCCCGGGCGCAGAGGCCACCACTGAGGCGGCCACCGAGGACGCCGAGCCGACCATTGACGTCGCCGACGACCCCCCTGACGACCCCGCCGATCACCCGGCCGATCACCCGGAGGTACAGGCATGACCCTCGCGATCTCCGTCGGCGTCCTGATGGCCGGCTTCGTCTTCCTGGTGCTCCAGCGCGGGATGGTCCGGGTGATCCTCGGGTTCATCCTCCTCAGCCACGCCGCGCATCTCACGCTGATGGCCGCCGGCGGGGCGTCGAGGCGCGAGGCGCCCCTGGTGTCCGATCCCGACCCGGCGCTGACGTCCGACGGCCTCCCGCAGGCGTTCGTACTCACCGCGATCGTCATCTCCTTCGCCATCACGATCTATCTGCTGGTGCTGGCGGTGATCGGCGGGGACGACGACGACACCGACATCGGCGACCTCGACGAGCTCGACCTCCTGTCCGACGTACCCGGAGGGGCGCACCCGGAGGACCCGGAGCCCGACGAGCCGGCGATCCACGATGCGGAAGGGAACCACCGATGACGCTCGAGGCCGCCCTCACCCTGTTCGTCGCCGTCCCGCTGCTGACGGCGGGTCTGCTCGTGGCCGTCGCGTCGAGGACACGCCTCGTCCTGACCGTGCTCTTCACCGTCCTCGTGGCTCAGCTGGCCGCGGCGATCGCCACCGTCCCGTGGGTGGCCGACGGCTCGGTGGTGGTGCACCAGGTCGCGCTGTGGGCACCCGGGGTGGCCATCCCGTTCGTGTTGGACATGTTCTCCGCCCTCATGCTGACGGTGACGAGTCTGCTCACACTGGCGTGCGCGGCCTTCGCGGTCCCGGCCGGGGAGGCGTTCAAGAAGTTCTTCCCACCGCTGGTGCTCCTGGTGACCGCGGGCGTCAACGGCGCTCTGCTCACGGGCGATCTGTTCAACTTCTTCGTCTTTGTCGAGGTCATGCTCCTGCCCTCGTACGGGCTCATGATGATCACCCGGTCCGGACGTGCCAACCTGGCCGGGGTCGCGGCCTCCCGCCTCTACATCTCGGTCAACCTGCTCGCCTCGACCCTCCTGCTGATCGGTGTGGCACTGATCTACGGCATCGCGGGAACGGTGAACATCGCCGAACTCCACGGTGCCGCCTCCGAGGACACCGGAGTGGCCGTGGCCACTGCGCTGGTGCTGTTCGCGCTCGGCATCAAGGCCGCCGTCGTCCCTGTTCACGGCTGGCTGGCGCGGGCCTACCCCAAGATGTCCCCTGCGGTCACCGCGATGTTCTCCGGCCTGCACACCAAGATCGCGATCTACGCGATCTACCGCGTCTACGCGGTGCTCTTCGACGGCGACTCTCGGTTCCTGTGGGTCGGGGTGGTCGTCTTCTCCGCCACCATGGTGATCGGCGTGCTCGGCGCGGTCGGCGAGGTCGCCCCGCGTTCGATCCTGGCCTTCCACATGGTCAGCCAGATCGGCTACATCCTCCTCGGGGTGGCCCTGTTCGGCCCCCTGGGTCTGACCGCAGGCATCTTCTATCTGCTGCACCACATGATCGTCAAGGCCGCGTTGTTCCTGGCCATCGGTGCGATCGAGGTGCGTTACGGCCCCCGGCGTCTCGGGCAACTCTCGGGGCTGGCCAAGACCGAACCCCTCATCGCGGTCGCCTTCTTCGCGGCGGCCATGTCGCTGGCCGGCATTCCGCCCTTCTCGGGATTCGTGGCCAAGCTCAGCCTCATCATCGCCGCGTTCGATGCCGGTCAGATCGCCGCGGCGGCGGTCGCTGTCGCGGTCAGCATCCTCACCCTGCTGTCGATGCTGAAGATCTGGACGGGGATATTCCTCGGCGAACCCACCGCCACCGACTCGCGCACGCTCCCGCCCGGTCTTGAGGCGGCGAACTCCGACGCCTCCGGGGTCCCCGACGGGCGGGACCCGACCGGAGCGGGCGCCACCACGACCGGCCCCGCTACCGGAACCTCGGCCGCGCCTACCGCCACAGCGGGCTCCACCGCCACCACCACTGCGACCACCACCACCGCCGCCGCCGACGAGGCCGAGGCCGAGGCCGACCCCCGCATGGTGCCCCCCGGTCGCCGGATCGGGTTCGCACTCGCGGCACCCGCCCTGGCGCTCGCCGTGGTGACCCTGGGGCTCGGGCTGGGTGGTCAGCTGCTCCTGGAGCTGGCCGGGACGGCGGCGGCCAACCTGTACGACCCGACCGTCTACGTCCGGGCGGTGCTCGGATGAGGTCTACGTTGAGCTGGCCGTTGCGGGTCGTGTGGTTCATGCTCTGGTTCTTCTGGCAGCAGACCACCACCAGCGCGAAGGTCGTCCGGGACGCCTTCCTGCCCCACGCCGCGATAGAGCCCGGGTTCGTGCGGCTGACCACCAGGTGCCGCACCGAGCTCGAGGTCACCGTACTGTCCTCACTCATCACCCTGACCCCGGGAACACTGACCCTGGGCGCGCATCACCCCGGAGACGGTGACGGTGACGGGTGGGAGATCGTGGTCCACGGGATGTACTTCCCGGATCCCGACGACCTGACAGCCTCGCTACAGGACATGGAGAACCACATGCTGACCGCGTTCCGGAGAGAGGGGTTCATCCGGTGATCGTCGTCGACATCGCGATCGTCCTCGTCGGGATCGCAGCCGTCCTCTCCTCGTACCGGATGGTCCGCGGTCCGAACGCCGGCGACCGGGCGATCGCCGCGGATCTGCTGTTCTTCGCGTTCATCGCACTCCTCGCCCTGGTCGGCGTGCGGGTGGACAGTCCCTTCGTCTACGACCTCGTCCTGGTCGCAACGCTGGTGGGCCTGGTCTCCGCGCTCTCGCTGGCCCGACTCATGTCCGGAGGTCGTCGATGACCTGGGAACTCGTCGCGACCGTCCTGGGATCGGTCTCCCTCCTGGTGGGCTCCGTGGTGTTCCTCGGCGGCGCTATCGGCCTCCTGCGGTTTCCGGACCTGTACGTGCGGTCCTCGGCGATCGGCGCGGCCGCAGGCCTCGGGCTGGTCTTCGTGATCGTCGGCGCCTTCCTGCTGCACCCGTCCTGGGATGCGGCACCCAAGGTGGTCGTGGCGGCGATACTGCAGTTCGCCTCCTCCGCCATCGGCGCGATGTCCATCGCCCGCGCCGGGTTCCTCTCGGGGGCCGCCCCCACCCCGATGACCCGGTATTCGCAGATCGAGTTCACGGCCGATCCCGCGCCCGACGCCCCGGAGGTGGCCCGCGATGAGTGAGCCACACGATTTCCCCGACGACCTCGGGGGTCCGCCCACCGACGCCACGGGTTTCGCCGTGATCGACGAACCGGTCGAAGAATCCTCGACCTACGGCGACCTGGGCCTCGACGAGGCCACCCGGCGATTGTCCAGACTCCGCTCCCGGGGCGATCTCCGTGCCGCCTCGCGCCTCATGGCGTCACTGCCCGACCAGGTCGTGGTGGACATGCTCGAGCGCAGCGCCGACCGGGACCGGGCCGTCGCGTTCCGACTCCTGCCCAAGGGGCGGGCGCTCGTGCTGTTCGAGGTCCTCGACGCCCCCGTGCAGTCCGAGTTGCTCCGCGATCTGCGTGAGGAACAGGTCGCCCACCTCTTCGAGGAACTCGACCCCGACGACCGCGTCGCGCTCATGGACGAGCTGCCGGCCTCCGTCGCGACGCGGCTCCTGCGGGGCCTGCCGCGGGAGGAGCGTGCCCTCACCAACGAGATCCTGGGCTACCCGGCCGGGTCCATCGGCCGCAGGATGACGCCGGAGTTCGTCTCCGCCCGCCCGGAGATGACGGCAGCAGAGGCTCTCGCGCGGGTGCACGGCCGACTCGTCGACGTCGAGACGATCTACACCATCCCCGTCGTCGACCAGGGACGCCGCCTCGTCGGGGTCGTCGGGCTCCGATCGCTGATGGGCGCGGATCCCGACGCCCTCGTCGGGGACCTCATGAACGACGCCGTGTCGATCCACGCCCGGGCCACCGAGGAGGAGGCGGCCCGGCTCAGCGCGGACGAGCGCGTGATCGTCCTGCCGATCACCGACGAGGAGGACCGTCTCGTGGGCATTCTCACCGTCGACGACGCGCTGCGGATCCTCGAGGACGCCGAGACCGAGGACGCGGCCCGCCAGGGTGGCTCCGAGCCCCTGCGCCGGCCGTACCTGGCCACCCCGGTGCGGTCGATCGTCCGGTCGCGCGTGGTGTGGTTGCTCGTGCTGGGACTCGGCGCGGCGCTCACCGTGCAGGTGTTGGCGGTGTTCGAGACCACGCTCGAGCAGGTCGTGGCGCTCTCGTTGTTCGTTCCGCTCATCATCGGTACCGGCGGGAACACCGGGAACCAGGCCGCCACGACGGTCACCCGCGCCCTGGCACTCGGCGACGTCCGCCCCCGCGACGCCCTGCGGGTACTCGTGCAGGAGGTGCGGACCGGGTTCATCCTGGGGCTCGCGCTGGGCGCGGTGGGACTCATCGCCGCGGGGTTCATCTTCGGCTTCGACTTCGGACTGGTCATCGGGCTGACCCTGCTGGCGCTGTGCACCATCGCGGCCACGGTGGGCGGGCTCATGCCGCTGCTCGCACAGGCGGTCCGGGCGGACCCGGCGGTGTTCTCCAACCCGTTCATCACGACGTTCGTTGACGCGATCGGGTTGATCGTGTACTTCCTGGTAGCGCGGGCCGTTCTGGGCCTGTAGGCAGGGGAGAAGACCCGACGCGGGAGGTGGATGTGGTTCAGCTGGCCCTGCAGCTCCTGGTGGCCGCTCTGCTGCTCAACGTGCTGGCCTGCCTCGTGCGGGTGGTGCGAGGCCCCTCCCCGCGTGACCGCGTGACCGGGGTCGTGTTGGCCGGCACCACCGGCGCCGCCCTGCTGTGTACGCTGTCCGTCCTGGCCGGCGCCCCGGCGGTCCGTTCGGCGGCGCTCGCACTCGTGGCGCTGGCGCTGGTCGTCACCGTCACCGTCGTGACCGCGGAGCTGGGGCGTCGATGAGCAACGCGCTGGAGATGGCGCGCGACGTCGCGATCGTCCTGTCCGCCGCGGCGGGACTGCTGTTCTTCACCGCCGGGACCGTCGGCCTGCTCCGGTTCCCCGACCTGCGTAGCCGACTGCACGCGGTGACCAAGGCCGACACCCTGGGCCTCGGGTTCGTCATGCTGGCGTTGTCGCTGGCCTCCGACTCCCTGTGGGCGGCCGCCACGTTCATGCTGGTGTGGGTGCTGGGCATGGGCGCGGCCGCGGTCTCCGCGTCCCTGCTCGGCTCGGGCCCCGAGGCGGCCCCTGAGGCGGACGGCGCCCCGGGGTCCGGGACGAGCC
>NZ_JAALDT010000262.1:0-6293 GCF_014144995.1 Dietzia sp. DQ11-71
GACCGCCCCGGCTACTTCATCGGTGAATTGAGGTTAAACGGGATCTCCAGACGCTTGCCCGTGGGATTGCGTGGAATGGAGGACACAAACACCACGTAGTCGGGGACGTGCCGGTGGGACAACTCGGTGCGCAAGGTAGTCCGAATACCCGTCTCCAGTGCCCCGTGGTCCACGCCATCGCCTGCGTGCAACAAGAGGACAAGTTTGCCAAGGCCACCTGCTTCTTCGAAGTGCACGACCATGCTGTCGTTAATCTCTGGCAGCGAGTCGAGCACCGCGTAGAACTCCGCGGTGCCCAACCGCACGCCGCCGCGGTTCAGGGTGGCATCCGACCGGCCACTGATCACCCAGCTGCCGCGCTCGGTCCGCTCCAGCCAGTCACCGTGGCGCCACACTTCGGGGTAGACGTCAAAGTAGCTGCCCAGGTACCTCTCGAAGTCCGAATCTCCCCAAAAGAACACGGGCATAGACGGCATCGGCGCCGTGCATACAAGCTCGCCAGCCTCGCCATGGAGCGGTGTACCCGCAGGGCTCCAGGATTCCACGGCAGCGCCGAGCAAGCGGCAGGACATCTCCCCCGCCCGTACAGCGGTGAGTGGGCTACCACCAATAAAGGCACCGCAGATGTCCGTGCCTCCGGAGGCAGGGACCACCAGCACGTCCGGGTTCACGTTATCGAGCACCCAGGCAGCAACGTCGGCGGCCAACGGCGACCCGGAGCACAGAATCTCTCGCAGACCGGACAGGTCCCAGCGGGAAAGCGGTCGCATCCCAGAGTGCGCACAAGCAGCCAAGTACGCAGAGCTGGTGCCCAGGTACGTGGACCCAGTCTCCGCCGCGATGGCCCATTGTGACCACTCACCGTCGGCCTCCGGCCAGTTGGGGTCACCATCCATGAGAACCAAAGTGGCGCCCAGCAGCAACGATGAGACGCCCAGGGTCCAGACCATCCAACCGGTGGTGGTGAACCAGAAGGCGGTGTCCTCTTCGCTTATCCCCTGGTGCAGGCCGAGGGACTTGAGGTGCTCCAGCAAGATCCCGCCGTGGCAGTGCACGATGGCCTTCGGTCGGCCAGTGGTACCGGAAGAGAACAAGACCGTCAGTGGGTGGTCGAAGGGCACGGGTTCGATGTGGACGTCCGGAACCTCTGCGGAATGCGACTCCACATCGCAATCTGCTCGTCCGGTGAACTGCGCCCAGGACAGCGCCCCCGACATCGGCGCGACCACGGTGTCAAGGTAGGGAAGCAGGACCGTCTCAACCTGAGGCAGGTGACCGCGGATGTACTCGGCCTCTACGATCCGGGATGTCACACGCTTGCCGCTCACGTAGCCGTCGACAGCGATCAGCAGCGCGGGTTCCAGCTGCTCGATGCGGTCCAAGACGGACTGCGGGCCCATCTCCGGTGGCACGACGCACCATACGGCTCCCAGTGCGGTCGTGGCGAGGTAGGCTGCCACGGTCTCCGGAATGTTCGGTAGGTAGGCCGCTACCCTATCCCCGCGCCCCACACCGCAGCGCACCAGCCCGGCTTGAATTCGCGCGATCTCCTCCTCCAGTCGCGATCCTGTCCACTCCACCGACCCGTTGGTCTGACTGCGGGAGATCAATATGGCATCGTCCGGGCGTTCGCGCAGCTTACGGACCACGTGTTCGGCGAAGTTCAGCGTGGCCCCGGGGAACCACACGGCCCCCGGCATGGTGCGGTTCTCGAGTACTGCGGTGTAGGGGGTGTGGGTGATTACGTCAAAGTGGTCCCACACCTCAGCCCAGAAGTCCTCGATGTTTTCCACAGACCAGGCCCAAGCAGCCTCGTAGGTTTCGAAGTGGAGACCGGTCTTGCCCTCGATGGCTTCCAGGAATCGCCCCAGGCGGTGCTTCTTCCATTCGGATCGAGCGGGCGCTGCGGTCAGTAGGTCTCCTGGGGATACGGTTCTCATGATCGTCCTTTGCACTCAAGCGACTGTGAAGATTCAGCTTTGGTCAGCTGCGCCAGGAAGGCTTGTAACGGTCCAGCCTTTCCCGCGACGTGGCCGCCATCGCCTCATCGATCATGTGACCGTGGAACCTGACCGCACCTTGACCCTGACGCGCGGCGATCTCCATCGCCCGGACCAGGGCGAGGTCGTGCTCAAGTTCATCGGAGGTGGGAGTAAACACCTCGTTGACCACCGGCACGTGGGACGGATGGATAACGGTGAGCCCCTCGTAACCCAGGTTGCGTGACGCCACGGCGAACTTACGCAGACCATCCAGGTCATCAACGTCTGACCACAGTCCGGTGAGCGGGTTCCACACCCCCGCGGCGCGGGCGTCGAGGAGCGCCAGACTCCGCATCGCCAGTGTCTCACCCCCTTCCGCAGACCACCGGTAACCCATAGCCCGCTCGACGTCTCCGCCTTTGGAGCTGAGTCCACCCATGTAAGCGACTCGATCACTCGCGGCGGCGATCTCGTAGGCGTGACGGATCGCCCACGCGGTCTCAAGAACCGGAACGACGCACAGCGGGGGGTGGGCCCGCGACTCGAACCAGGACAGGATCCGGTCCACCACTGCAATGTCCGCCACTGACTCGACCTTCGGGACCATTACCCCGACGATGCCTAGCCCGGCCAGCGCCTCGATGTCTCGCAGGAACAGGTCCGTGCCGAGGGCGTTGACCCGGACGATCACGGGAACACCCGGCCGATCCGGGCCATCGAGCACCTTTGCCAGAGTCTCCCGCGCAGTTGACTTTTCTGGCCCAGGTACAGCGTCTTCCAGGTCCACCACGACGGCGTCCGCGCCGGTGGCGGACGCCTTGGCAAGCCACTGCAGTCGGTTTCCGGGGATAAACAGCATCGACCGGATGAGGGGCAGCTGTCCGCGCTCGTTCGAGCTGGGAATTTCAGACGACATCGGTGCCCTCGTCGGTGGCCAGCTCATCGATGTCCATACCGAGCCAGTCGCGAAAGACCAGGTCGTTGTCCTGTCCCAGAGACGGACCAGTGCGCCAGACCGATCCCGGATTGATTCGCATCTTGGGGACAACCCCCTGCATGGAAACCGCACCGAGATCTTCGTCGGGGACCCGAATAATCCCTCCACGCTCCTTGTAAGTCTGATCAGAGACGATGTCCTCCATGCTGTACACCTTGGAGGCCACCACCTGAGCTTCCTGAAGGAGCTGCACTGCGACACCAGTGCCACGAGAACCGATCCATTCGGCCAGTCTTAGGTCGATCTCGCGCGAGTTCTGGTTCTGCTGTTCGACGGTTTGGAACCGGTCCTCGTCAAGCCCCAGCAGTCGCACGGTGTTGATGACCGACCGGGGTGTCGCCGAGGTCACAGTCACCCAATCCCCATCCTTGCTGAGGTAGCTGTTGATGACGGCGGCAGGCGAGACGGCGAGGGAGTTGCCACTTCGCTGCGGGACCTCGCCCAGCTGGTCATGCACGATGACCTGCCACTCGACGAGTCGATACAGAGTCTCGAATAGTGCGAGGTCGATCCACTCTCCTCGTCGCTCTGGGTCCTCGTTACGGCGAACCAACGCCGCACTGACCGCGAACGCACCCATCAGACCTGTGGTCGCGTCGCCGTGGCTAAAGCCGGTGTGGACCGGTGGACCGTCCGGGAATCCCGTCAGGTTGACGACCCCGCTCATCGCCTCGCCGACCTTGCCGAATCCCGGGGCGTCCCGCTTCGAGCTGGTCTCCCCGAAGCCGGAAATCTGGAGCAGGACCGCCGAGGGGTTGATGGCCGAGACGGACTGCCAGTCGAGTTCGAAGCGGGTGAGTGTCTCGGCCCGGAACGAAACGATCACGACGTCAGCCCATTCGATGAGCCGTCGCATCGCCGGTTTCGCCTCAGGATTGTTGAGCTCGAGGGTCACGGACCTCTTGTTGCGCCCGAGGACCTTCCACCACAGGTGCTCCCCGTCTTTGGTCGGCCCCATCCGGCGCGCGGAATCCCCACCCCGGGGGGACTCGACGTGGATGACCTCGGCCCCCATATCCGCCATCAGCGTTCCCGCGAGCGGGCCGGCGATCACCTGGGCGAACTCCACCACCCGTACACCTTTCAAAGACCCTTGACGAACTGCCTGCTCTGGAACGTCGTCGGCAAAGCTCATTTTGTGTTCTCCCATCTCAACGATCTACGAGTGACTTCAGATGGCGACTGCACCGATGAGCACTGCGAAGGCGAGCATCAGCAGGCCCGAGGCCCAGACCCACGGAAGCGTGAATCGGATGTGCCGACCCAGGGGGACCTGCGCCAGGCCGATGGCGAGGTAGACCGAAGGTGTGAGCGGGCTGATCACGAAGCCTGCATTCTGTCCGATGAGCATCGAGCGGGCCACGGAGTAGCTATCGACGCCGCCGGAAGCCGCGACCTGATCCACCACCGGCATCAGCCCGAAAGCGTAGGGATCGGCTCCCAAGATCAGATCCAGAGGCACGGCGAAGATACCGATGACGATGTGCGCCCAGCCAGCGGTGCCCTCCGGAAGGATTCCGGTAATGGTATCGGTGATGCCCTCCATCATCGCGGTGCCGTTCAGGACTCCGAGGAAGACACCGACCGCGAGCAACACGGCTCCCATGTAGAGCGCCTCGGAGGCATTGCGCTTCAGACTCGCGTCTTGATCGACCGGAGTCTTGTAGTTGACGGCCAGCGCGATCCCGAAGGCGACCATGAAGCAGATGTGCAGTGGGACTAGGTCCATGAACAAGACAGTCAGCAGTGCCAGGGTCAGCGCGATATTGACCCAGTAGCGCCAGTCGGATACCGACAGATGGCCGCTCTTATCTTCGTAGTTTTGGGGTGCTTCCGATTCACTCGGTGGCCTCCCGGGGCCTGACCAGTCGGTGGATCCCTGCTGTCCCACCAAAGCTGCCCCACGGGCCAATCGGCGGGTTTCCACCATGCCGATGAGCACTGCGAAGCCCAAGGCCACCGCGAGACCGAAAATCTGCACGGGAAACAACGGACGCCAGATCTCATCGGCGTCGATACCCAGGGCAGCTGCCGCCCGGACGGTCGTTCCACCCCAGGGGACCAGGTTCATGATGCCGGCCGAAACGCCCACCAACATAAGTAGGACCACGCGACGCACCCGGAGGCGGTCATAGATCGGGAGTAATGTGGGGATAGTCAGTAGGAACGTCGTCGCCCCGGCGCCATCGAGATGCGCAACGGTGGCCAACAAGACCGTGACGACCGTCAACCGGATCGGCTTGCCGCCCGCCACTCGAATCGCGAGCTGGACGACGGGCTCGAACAGCCCCCTATCCCGCATCAACCCGAAGTAAAGAATGGCGAAGATGAACAAGGCAACCATCGGGGCCACCGTTTCGACGCCGGCAGCAATGAAGGACCCGAGGTCCGTGAGGCCGTAGCCCAAAACGAGTCCAGCGATAACCGGGATCACCGTAAACGCCACTAGCGGGGAAAGTTTCCTGCCCAGCAGTAGCCCGATCACCAAGGCCAGCATTGCGAAGCCAACGATTGCCGCCATGGTCTTCCCTCCGAGTATTGGAATTACGTGTGCCCAGCATCTGTGACCAAGACCACTCGCGTCCAAGTCCTTCTTTGCATACATCGATAAACTGGATCTATGAGTCTGGGAATCGGCCATCTCCAAGCAGTAGTGCACGTCGCTGAACAGGGAAGTTTCACCCGCGCCGCGGACGCGCTCCACATCACACAGCCAGCACTGAGCCACCGAATCGCCGAGGCCGAGCGCCTACTACGAGTTCGGCTATTCGACCGGACGCGCCGGACCATCAGCATGACGCGAGCTGGCGAAAACGTCGTGGAGGCGGCGCGCCGTACCCTCGGCGCCCACGAACGGGGCATGAACAAGGTCTATGCCGCGGCCGGGGAATCACGATCAGCGGTGCACGTTGCCGCACTTCCATCTCTCGCCGCCGTGGTTCTGCCCTCGGCCATCCGGGATCTTGCCTCGCTGATGCCGGGCACGCATTGCACGGTTACCGCCGCCGACGCTGAGAAAGTCATCTCATTGGTGCGAGAGGGGACCTGCGATTTCGGATTGACAGCCCTCGATGTGCCCCATCCAGCCGTGTGGAGCGCCCAGATACACGAGGACAGATTCGTGGCATTGCTGCCCCCCACCCATCATCTAGCACTTGAAACGCACGTGGCCTGGGGGGACCTCGTGCGCGAACGCTTCATCATTCCGCCCCTGTCGAGCAGCCTGCACCACATCCTGCTTGAGACGTTCAACTCGACCCGCCAAGCACCGACCGATGTTAGGGACGTGCTTCGGATAGCAGGGTTCTGATGAT
>NZ_JAALDT010000263.1:0-1211 GCF_014144995.1 Dietzia sp. DQ11-71
AGTCGGCGTCGCCGCGGGCGATGTCGACCGGCCAGGCCAGCGTGAGCATCGAGTCGGTGGCCGGGGCGGCCGCGTCCATGCTCAGCTCGAGACACACGGTGACCGGGGATCCGGGCGTGGTGCGGGTGGCGCCGGGCAGGACCAGCGGTTCGTCGACCGTCGGCGCGTCGAGTGGCACCGGGCGGTCACTGTCGCCGGCGAGGATGCTGGGCGAGTCGAGATCGAACGCTGGCGCGGCGCATGCTCCGCCGCGGGCCGAGACGGCCCGGACCCGCACGTGGGACGCGGTCTCGGGGTCGCCTTCGACGAGGGCGCCCTCGCCGATGTCGACGTGGGCGTCGGACCGGGAGTCGACGGTGGTGCGCAGTGTCAGGGGCTGGTAGGCGGAGCGATTGCGCAGGCCTGCGGTGTCCACGCGGACGGGGAAGTGGCCGCCGTAGGAGGAGATGGGCGCGGTCCAGGTCGTACCGAAGTCGGTGGACGCCTGGACGGACCACGCCGAGCTGCGCAGTTCGGACTCGCGGGTCTGCTCGTCGCGGTCCTGGACGATCACCGTCGCGCCGAGTGCGCAGACGGAGGCGGCACCGAGTGCGACCAGCGTGGTCGCCGCGTGCCGGATGCGCATGACTCCTCCGAGGGGCCGTCTGGTGGAGATCGGTCCAGAGGAGGGGGCTCTGGTGCGGGCGGGGCCGCAGTGATCGCCGTTTCAACTAGTTTATGGCTCGCGGCCGAAGCATCGTTACAGCGCCCCCGGGTGTGTCCGATATCACTCTCTCCGTCGCGTGTCGACCGGTCGTCAGCGGCCGTAGACCACGGTTCCGGTCTCCTGGTTGATGGCGGCCCAGCGCCAGCCGTGCGCGGCGGGGTCGTCCGAGGTGAAGGTGGCCCACGCTGCGCCGGGGTCGCTGCCGCCCAGCCAGATCGCGAGCGCCGCAAGCCCCTGCTGGGCGTCGGTGGGGATGGTGTTCCTGACTATCGGGGAACGCGGATGACACTGGCCGTGGCTGTGAGTCTGAATCGGGATGCGGCGTCCTGCTTATCGAGCTCAACGCGTCGCAGGGGTGGCGCTTGTCAACACGTGCACCCCTGCCCGGCCCTGTTGGCATACTCGGCCCCGTGCCCCGCGCGCGCCAGAGGTGAATCTGGTCACATGCCTACCTGCAGGAGAAGCTGATGCCCGACACCCCGTCCCTGAAGCTCGGTTACAAGGC
>NZ_JAALDT010000264.1:0-2644 GCF_014144995.1 Dietzia sp. DQ11-71
CTCGTTTGACGGCGGTTCGTTCGACAGTGGCTCGTCGGGTGTCGCGGCGGAGTCCGCCGCCGGGCCCGGGTTCGTGCCCGGGACGGCGGGGTTCGGTGACGCCGGGTCCGGGGTGATCGGCGGCGGAACCGAGGTGACCCTGCCCGACGGCTCGGTCGTCACCGCCCCCAACGAGCAGGCCGCCGGCGCTGTCCGCAACGCGCTCAGTCAGCAGGGTGTGCCGTACGTGTGGGGCGGCACCTCTCCCGGCCAGGGGCTGGACTGCAGTGGCCTGACGCAGTGGGCGTACGGGGACGCCGGTGTGGAGATCCCCCGCCTGGCCCAGGAACAGGGCGTGGGTGTCCAGGTGTCCCCGCAGGACGTCCTGCCCGGTGACCTGCTCGTGTGGGACGGCCACGTCGCCATGTACATCGGCAACGGTCAGATCGTGGAGGCCGGGGACCCTGTAGCGGTGTCCGGGCTCCGCACCGACAATATCGGCATGTCGTTCCACGGCTTCTACCGTCCGACCGGCTGATGGCACCCGACAGCTGCCGGCACACCGACCCGATGACCGGGGTGGTCGCCGAGGTCGGCACCGACGGCGTCCCGGTGGGCCTGGCCCTTCCGGAGGCCCTCCTCGACCGCCCGCCCGCGGAGGTGGCGCGCGCGGTCCTGCGCAGCCTCACCGCGGCCGCGAGCGACGCCCGCGATCTGCTGGAACGCCTCGCCGCCGACGACTGGGACGAGCGGGACTGGGACGAGAGGGACCCGGACGACGAGCCGGGCGGGTCTGTCAGGTGAGCGCCGGAGGACTGGACGTCGAGGCGTTCCTCGATCGTCTGCGCGGGATCGCGACCGAGTGGGAGTCGGCACACGACCAGCTGGAGACCCTGCGCATCTCGACGACCAGCCGGGACCGACTCGCCACCGCGACCGCGGACTCCGGCGGGAGCGTGGTGGACCTCGTGCTGGCGCCCGGGTTGCGCAGGCACGGGTCCGAGGTGGTCGCGGCGTCGATCCTCGAGGCCACGTCGGCTGCCGTGGAGCAGGCCAACACCCGTCGCGCGGAGCTGGTCTCGGGCTCGGTGGCCCTCGCCGTGAGCGGTCGGAGGCGAGCAGCCGAGGACGCCGCCCGTCATCACACCGACCCCGCCCCGGCGGGCCGTGGCACCGCCTGACTAGCCGTGGATATGCTGACCGGCATGGCCAAGGACATCGTCCCGATCGAGCTCGGTCTCCCGGAGGGAGACGTCACGACCCTCTGGGCACCCAGCTGGCGGGAGGACAACGACGACTGGGAGGCGTTCCTCGGGCTGGACGAGGACCTCTACGCCTTCGACTCGACGGCCGAACTCCTCGCCCTGGTCCGCAGCGGCGCGGAGCACGATCTGCAGGACCACCCCTCGTGGGAGGAGTTCGCCGGATCGGACGTGCTCGCCTTCCGCGCCGCCGAGGAGAACTGCTACGACCTCGTCGGCGTCCTCGAGCTCCTCGGGGACGATCCGACCGAGTCGTCGGTCGACGAGATCGATCAGTCCTTCGCGATCGCCCGCTCGATCGGCGAGGTGTGCGAACTGGACACCGTCACCAAGTTCTTCAACGGCAACCCGGTGCTCGCGTCCGTCACGCACGGCATGGACGAGTTCTACGGCCGCGACGGGCTCAAGCTGTGGAAATCCATCCGCAAGACGGTCGCCAAGGGCTGGGACGACGTCCTCGACGCCATCCAGGACGTCATGACCACCCCGGAGATCGACCGCGCCGAGGTCGAGCGTGCGCGCCACGACCTGGAGACCGCCGAGGCCGCGCTCCCCGAGCCGGAGCCGGAGCCCGAGCCCGCCCCGACCGGGTACCCGGAGGGCTCGCTCTGGGAGAGCGTGGGGATCGACCCCGTCAGGATCGTGTTCGCCGACCAGGAGTACCTGAGTCTGCGCTGCTACCTGGGTGACCGGCCGGTGTTCCTCGGCGACGGGGACCAGGCGTACGTCTTCACCAGTGCGCGCGGCCTGTCCCGCTACCTGGCCGACAACGACGACGACACCCTGAGCCGGGTGGCCACCTACGAGCGCGTCAAGATCGCCGCGACCGACGGCAGCCTGGACGTGCACGTCACAGACGACAACGTGTACGTCCTGGCCGGGCTCGACCGCGACATCGAGGTCGGGCCGGAGATGGTGGACTCCGACCAGCTCGGCCTGGCGGTCGAGTTCGTCACCGACCTGGCCACCTACGTCGGCGACGCCGAACTCGAGGCGTCGGTGACCGGGCGCGGGTCGGCGCTACGGCGCTACCTGCACTACGTCCTCAACCCCGACGACGCCAAGCTGCTCGAGCCGACCGCACCGTACGACGACGAGGCGTCCGAGTGGCGTGACCTGGTCGACGACGTCGAGAAGCTCGTCACCACGCCCGACCTCGCCTGATCCGGGGATGCGTCGCCCCCGGCGTCCGTTCCCGGACGGTCACCAGCCGCGCAGTCGCTCGGTCACCACGCCGGCAGGACCGCGATCCGGGCCCGTCCGGAACGCGGCCGCCACCTCGTCGAGTGCGGCCGGCAACCGTGCGGTGTCGCCCGCGTGGACGGTGGCCACCACCTCGCCGACGCGGACGTGTTCGCCCTCGACGCGGTGCAGCATCACGCCCGCGCCCGGGTCGACCGCCT
>NZ_JAALDT010000265.1:0-7337 GCF_014144995.1 Dietzia sp. DQ11-71
TCATCAGAACCGCGCTTTCCGAAGGGCGTCCCAAACACCTACGGTGCCGGTCTTGCCGCGGCCTGCGAACAGGCAGGCTTCGAGGTCGTTGAAGCAGCCCGGATGAACACGAGGGCCAATCGAGGGGTGGGCAAGTCCGACCCGCTGGATGCTCATCGCATCGCCGCTGCAGTGCTCGCTCTGGAGTGCGACCAGCTACGCCGTCCGCGTATGGCAGACGGCGTGCGAGCGGCGCTGCGGGTACTCGTGACCGCCCGCGACCACATGACCTCGGAGCGCACCGCCACCATCAACGCGCTGATCGCGCTGTTGCGCATCGTCGACCTCGGAATCGACGCCCGCCGGGCACTGACTGGGACGCAGCTCCTCGCCGTCTCCCGGTGGCGTGCACGCGATGAGGACCTCGGTGAGGCCACCGCCCGCCTCGAAGCAATCCGCCTGGCCAAACGAGTGGTCGAGCTCGACGAACAGCTCGCCGCCAACAGCTCGCGGATGACCGAGCTCGTCAAGGCAAGCCAGGCCACCTCACTGCTGGATAAGACCGGCATCGGACCCGTGACCGCCGCTGTCTGCCTGACCGTCTGGTCGCATCACGGAAGAGTGCGATCCGAGGCAGCGTTCGCCTCCCTCGCAGGCGTCAATCCTATCCCCGCATCCTCCGGGAACACCGTTCGACACCGGCTCAATCGCGGCGGCGACAGGCGGCTAAACCGAGCCCTGCACATGGCGGTCCTGACCCGAATGACCCACGACCCGGACACCCGCGCATACGTCGAACGACGGAGCGCCGAGGGGCGAACGACCAAGGAAATTCGACGCTGCCTCAAGCGGTACCTGGCCCGGCAGATCTACCGAACTCTCAGCGCAGCGGAACCTGTCCACATGCCCGCTTGACAAACATAGAAGGATCCCTGGCGCCGGCGGATCTCGCTAAATCGGGGCTTCTTCTTGTCGGATGGGTGTGACCGCTCGATCGCCGAGGTCGCCGGGGAGGTGGCGAGGCAACCCTAGAGCCCGGTCGTTTCGGTGCGAGCGGCGGCGAGCCATCCGCTGCAGTCTGAGTGCGGCCGGAACTTCTACCGTCCAGTTTTGACTTCCCGATTAGTCAGGCTGCTGCAAGCGATCGCGAAGCTGACTCCAGAGCTTCAGCCAGTTGAAGCTCGAGCGTGGGCAGGAGGCTAACCGCCGAAGCCACACGTTCCAGCCGAGTACGCACATCGACCTCGTGCTCGATCCCGGCTCGGCCGGCCTCCGTCCATGTCTGTGCACAGTGTCTGGCGGCTACGGCGAGATCTTCGGTCGCGAGGTCACCGGTCAAACGTGCCACGTCCGCGCAGCCGTCAGCGAGCAGCTTTCGGAACAGGCCGCCACCGGTGCCGGCCTTCTCGATGAAAGCGCTCAAGCTGAATAAGAGGATCTCGAGTTCGTCAGCCGGTAGATGGGACCAAGTCCGGACATCAGCGGCGAGCTGGGCGACCGCTGCTAAGCCTTCGGAACCGCTCACCGCGGTCGTGAGATCAACGACTCCTGGCGGAGTTGGGTGGCGCATGTTCGCTGCCGATTGACGGAAAGCCGCTGCGGCAACCTGCGCAAGGTCTGGTAACTCATGCGGCCAGGCGATGCGGTACGTGGTGTGACGTGTCGGTTGTGGGAATGACATCGACGACCGTGCTCGAGCGAGAGCGTCGAACGGAACCTTTTGGACCTCGGCACGGTCGTTGTCAACAACGAAGGCGATCCTCTCCGCCTCGTCGTAACCAATTACCACGATATCGTGGCGACTCATTTGGAGCCGAACCCGCAGGTAGGGCAACTCCGCGATGTCGCCCCATATCAGGGCTGGCCTTCCGGCATCGACCTCCTGGCTAATCCACGACCATCCTTCTCGGGGATCGTCGGTCGTGAGCACTTGGACCTGTGCGCCCAGTAGATGGGGGAGATTTACTTCGAAATCGGAGTCTCTCCCTACCAGATAAAGCGGCGGGAAGAGGTCGCTCGAGCGCAAGTAGGACAGGCCAAGTGACCCCCCGAGGGTGAAGACGAGACCTTCATCGGGCGGTTCTTCCCAGCCGAGGCCTTGCCAGTGCAGGAGGTCTCGCATCGCGGCTGAGCCGCAGTGCCCCCCGACCCGATGTGGATAGTTCTCGATGAGCGTCTGGCGAGTCATCAGAGTTCCTTTCTGAACGGCAGGCGGGCACGAACCGGGCTCTCTTGCTGCGCCAGTGGGATGTCAGCGCCGTTCGTCGAGGCTCCGCCGCTGACCGTGCGAGTCTCGCTCGGGACTGGCTTACCCATTGCGCAAGGAATCGGGAGAACCCGTATGGGCGAAATCGGTCCGGACGAAAGGACGCTGCTGTGTGATGACCTGTTTGCTGAGCATGAAATCACGGGGACGATTGATGCAGTCTGCAGCAAGGAGTTCGCCATCACGGAGGTAGAAGCAGCTGAAGTCGCGGTCCCGGGTGGGGTCACCGCTGAGGACGACTTCGTCGTAACCGGTGTTGAGACCGGCGATCTGCAGCTTGAGATCGTATTGATCTGACCAGAACCAGGGCAGCGACACTGCGCTCTTGGACTTCCCGCAAAGGGTAGCCGCGGCGAGTTTCGCCTGATCGGTTGCTCCGGGTACGCACTCCAGCCGGACTCGGCGACCGTATCGAGAGATGTACTTGCTGGCACAGTCTCCGGCGGCAACGATGGCTGGGTCACTGGTTCGGGCGTGCTCGTCGATCACCACACCATCGTTCAGGGTCAAGCCCGCCGCCTCGGCGAGTTCTGTTCTCGGTTCAACACCGATACCCACGATGACCAGATCAGTCGGAATCGACTCGCCAGTAGATAGTGTGACCTCCCGGACGCAGTCGTCTCCGACTAATGCTGCGACTTTGGCGCCCGTTCGGATATCGATGCCCTCCTCTCGGTGGATCCGCTCGAAGAACGTTGATACGTCGGGAGCAGTGACCCGCTCGAGGACGCGAGTGGTCGCCTCGAGCACGGTGACGTCCAGGTCCAGTGCCCGTAGTGAGGCGGCCGTCTCAAGTCCGATGTAGCCGCCCCCGACGATCACCACCCGCCGCCCGGGGGTGGCGGACGTGCGGATCTTCTCGACGTCTGCGGCGGTCCGAAGGTAATGGACCCCGGCGAGATCGGCCCCAGGAACGCGGAGCTGACGAGGGCGGGCTCCCGTGCACAGCGCGAGCTTGTCGTATGTCAGTGTGTCGCCGGTGCTCATAACGATGTGCCCAGCCGAGCGGTCGATCGCCTCCACGTGCGCGTTGAGAAGCTGGATTCGCTGCTTGGAGTAGAAGTCCGAACTGCGGATGGTGATCTCGTCGAGGGTGGTTTTCCCGGCGAGATACGCCTTCGACAGTGGCGGGCGCTGGTAGGGCACCGTGGGCTCCTCGCCGATGAGGACGATCTCACCGCTCCACCCGTCCTGCCGTAGGCTCGCCGCGAGTTGGGCTCCGGCATGGCTGGCACCGATGATGAGGGCTCGCTGCGATGTCATGTGCCGGATTTCGGGGTGAGGCGCACCATCATCTTGCTGATACCCCGCACGAAGTTGGACTGCACGTACTCGGGTTCGCCGACGACCTCGATGTTCTCGAAGCGGGGGAGCAGCTCTTCCCAGAGGATCCGCAGCTGCATTTCGGCCAGTCGGTTGCCCATGCACCGGTGTACGCCGAACCCGAAGGAGATGTGGTTGCGGACGTTGGCCCGGTCGATGATGAAGTCATCGGGCCGCTCGAACACACGCTCGTCGCGGTTGCCTGAGGCGTACCACATCACGACCTTGTCACCCTTACGGATGAACTGACCGTTCAAGATAGTGTCAGTCTTGGCGATTCGGCGCATGTAGGCCAGCGGCGTTTGCCACCGGATTATCTCGGAGACCATGTTGGGGATCAGGTCAGGGTTGGACTTGAGCTTTTCGAACTGGTCTGGGAACCGGTTCAGCGCCAGAACGCCACCACTCATCGAGTTCCGGGTCGTATCGTTCCCTCCGACGATCAACAGCACAAAGTTGCCCATGAATTCCATCGGGCGGTCGATCAGATCCTTGGTGTTCTCGTTGCTCTGCAGCATGGTGACCAGGTCGAAACCGGGTTCCTCCCCCTCTGCTAACCGAGCCTTCTTGTCGTACCACAGAGAACTCAGACCGCTCGCCATCTCGCGCATTCCGTCGAACGTCTCGTCGAGGTCCGCAGGACCACCGTTCGCTTCCTCGAACGAAGTTGCAATATCTGACCAGTACACGAGTTTGCGACGTTCCTCGTAGGGGAAGTCCAAGAGCGTCGCGAGCATGCGAGCTGTCAGTTCGATCGATACAGCCTGGACCCAATCGAACGGCTGATTCACCGGCAAGTCGTCTAGTACCTCGCGAACCCGAGACCGAATGAGCGTCTCCATCTCGCGCAGGTTCTTCGGCGCCACCACCCCCTGCACAGCTGCTCGCTGCACGTCGTGGCGCGGTGGGTCCATCGCGATGAACATCTCAATATCGAGAAAACGAGGCGGGGCCCCGATCACTATCATCGGCTCGGCGGAGAAGACCTCATGGTTCTTATCGACCGCGATGATGTCTTCATGTCGGGTCACTGACCAGAACGGCCCGAACGCACTGTTGGGCTGAAAGTGGACCGGAGCCTCGTTTCGCAGGCGCTCATAGTAGGACTGCCAGCGTCCTTGCCGATAGAGAAAGGGATTACTGAGGTCGATGTCGGCGAGTTCGACGTCCTCGACGGGGGGGATGGGCTTCTCTACGAAGAGCTTCTTCCCATTCGTCCTTGTCACCCAGCGCCGAGTCCTGTCGTACAGATGGGCGCCCCGGATCTGCAGATCCATCGGGATGGCCGACTGAACCTTGTCGCCGATCGTATCGGAAACCTTCACGTGTCTCACCTTGTCTTTCGTCGTTACATCTGGAACGTCGTTACATCTGGAACTCTGGCACCTGGACGGTAAGGCCGTCCCAATCCGCGGACGCGGTCATCTGGCACGACAGTCGGGAGGTCGGCAGCCGTTCGGGGTTCATTGAGAGCATCTCTTCTTCACTTGCTCCCGAGAGGCCCACCACGTCGGACCATTGCGGATCAACGATGACATGACACGTGCCGCACGCGGCTTCGCCTCCGCAATCGGCGTCGATTCCGGGCACCGCGTTGTTGACGGCGATCCGCATGAGTGACTGCCCCTCCTCCAAGGGCACCACGTGCTCCTCTCCCTCATGTGAGACGAAGGTTACGACTGTCATCGCTGGCTCCTGCATGGTTGTTCGGGTAATAGCTGCTCACAGCATTGCTAACAACGACGACTGCGGCTAGGTTAATTGAGGGCAGAAGCTTGTTAATTTGGCTCAGAAGGCGGGGGCGATGAATCTTGATCGCGAGGGCGTGCCACCGCTCGTGTTCGCGCAGTTACTTGAGAGCCCAGTTCTGGAGCAAGACGCCGTTGCACGGTTTCGCGAGATCATGGATCGTGAGCGAAGCGACGTCGAGTCACTTCTCGCCATCAACGCCCAAGTTCCCCTGCGGTGGATCAGGGAAGCCTTGCCCGACCTCGACGTTGACCAAGCAACGACCCTCGGTTTGGCGTTCGCCCAGCATGCTCATCTGACGTCCTTCGGACCATTAAGCGTCCCACTAGTAAGCGCAGGTTCCGCAGGCGAGATATTGGAATTGCTTGCCTACCTGCCGCTAATAACCCCAGCCCTGAGTGCGCAGTTCTACGCAGGTGGACACGGAGTGTCTGTCGCGCTCAATGGGCAGACGGGCGATCGAGTCCTAGACTCCCTAGTGGTCACCTACTGTGGTGCGGTCCTGCTGAGGCTGCTGAATATACTCGTTGGCGATGCACCAGACATCACACTCTCACTGGGTTGGCCCGCTCCGGAAGGTCTGCCCGTGGATCAGGATTGGTTAGCTGGTCGCCTGGTATTTGACGCTTCACTGTCCATTCTGCATTTTCCCGTTGACGCGGTCAATCACGTCTGCCGGTTCTCTGATCCCGTGGCGTATCGACTCGCTATCAGTGACTTGCAGCGAAGGCTCGACGAGCGGAGTAAAATCGCCTCGTATTCGGACAAGGTGAGACGTCTGATAGAGAAGCGTCCCGCAGATTGTGGAAGTCAGTGGATTGCAGACGAACTCTCCATCTCTACGAGCACACTTAAGCGGCGCCTCTCTGAGGAAGGGATGACCTATCGCGGACTGCGCCAGTCGGTCATTCGTGAGTACGCGATTCTTCGTTTACTGGACGGATCTGTGTCCGCGAGCGAGATCGCCACGGACCTCGGATATAGCGACCTCGCCAGCTTTTCACACGCTTTCAAGCACTGGACCGGCCACCCGCCGACGGGGTTCCGTCGTAGGTAGCGCTGCCACTTGGTTGACTCGTACAGGGCAACTGGCAATGCACGGTGCCTTCAGCTTCGCCCTTTCTTTGGGCGTGGCGTTCAATAGCTTCAGGCTCCGCCGACACCCTCGACGTATTCGGGCCTGGTGCTCGCGGCGGTGAGTTTGGCCTAAGCCCTCGAGTTTCTCTGTGACTGCAAAAAGTGTTCAACCTCGACCACGATGAACAGGGCAGTGGCAGTAATAACAGTGCGGCCCTCTGCATCCTCCATCGTGGACTTGAGGTCCAATTTCCGGCCATCGCGAGACCGAACTGCAGCGCGCAGGATGTACGGGGTGTCGAGTAGTGCTGGCGCAAGATACTCGAGCTCGAGACGGCGCGTCACGGCGAGCTCGCCGACCGAATACAGCAAGAAGCCGAAGAGGTCGTCAATCACGGTCGCTACCGCGCCGCCGTGTGCAATGCCCGGTGCCCCGACGTGGCGCTGGTCGAACTGGTGGTGTGCGACGACGCCGTCTCCGTCACGCCGTACCGAGAGGAAGTGACCATTCGGGTTCTCTGGTCCACAGCCAAGGCAGTTGGGGTGGTGGGGAGGAAGCTCGGAGGAACCGGATTCCATGCGCGTGAACGAGGCCACCCAGTTGTCGATATCGGTACCTATCGGCTCGCCGGCCTTGTCGCGAAATGTGTCCATGTCCAGACCTTCCTGTCGATGAAGTTGTACTGGGTGCGATACCTCGGCTTGTGGCGACGGAGATATCGCCGACACCCGCACGTCCGACCCGTGACCCAACCTTTGACCGGGACGTCCAAGGGGCCCTGAGGCCCGATGCGGGTGGCCTGAGCAACTGGCTGTCGACGGCACGATAGTCAGGTCGACAAGGCCGACTGAGCCGGGACACCTTGTACTGTACGAACATACAGTAAGCGGTACCGACGTATAGTCTAGTGTCGCGTTTCTGAAGTTGGTTTAGGGTTCGCTT
>NZ_JAALDT010000266.1:0-6833 GCF_014144995.1 Dietzia sp. DQ11-71
GCACTGCCCGGGTCGGGTTCGGCCGGGCCCAGGAGCAGTCCGTCGAGCGCGGCGAGGAACGCCGACAGCGTCTTGCCCGAGCCCGTCGGTGCGACGACCAGGGTGTGGGCACCGCCCGCGAGGGCCGCCCACGCACCGGACTGCGCGGCGGTGGGCGCGCCGAACGCACCACGGAACCAGGAGGCGGTGGCCGGGTGGAACCGGTCCAGGGCGACGGACATGAACACATGATGTCGTACGGCTACGACACACGCCGTGACACGGACGTGGCTCCGTAGAGTGTGCTCATGCGCGATCTCGACGACCACGACCTGGCTTCCCACCTCGCCACCGGCATCGGGGACATCGTCCGGGGCACCCGCGCGGGCGGCCTGCTGCACGGACGTTCGCTCGCGCGTGTGGCGAACGACGTCGCCGAGGACTGGACCGGCGAGGTACTCGCCGTGCACCGACCGGACGACGGGATCCTCTCGGAGGGGGTCGCCGACGATCGCAGCCGCCTCGCCAAGTCACGGGTGTGGATCATCGACGTGATCGACGGCACCAAGGAGTTCTCCACCGGCCGGTCGGACTGGTCGGTCCACGTCGCGCTCGTCGTCGACGGCCGGCCCACCGTCGCCGCGGTCGGGCTCCCGGACGCGGGCCGGGTGTTCCGGTCGGACCAGGTCGACTACGTCGATGGCCCGAGTTCGGGGGCCATGGTGATCAGTCGCAACAACCCGCCCGCCGGGATCCACGGGGTCGCCGACGAGCTCGGGCTGCACGTGCGGCCGATGGGGTCGGCCGGCGCCAAGATGCTCTCCGTCCTGCTCGGCGACGCCGACCTCTACCTCCATGCCGGCGGCCAGAACGAGTGGGACCAGGCGGCGCCCGTCGGCGTGGCGCTCGCCGCCGGGCTACACGCCTCCCGGATCGACGGGTCGCCTCTCGAGTTCAACAAGTCCGACACCTACTCCCCCGACATCCTGGTGTGCCGCCCCGATCTCACCGAGAAGGTGCTCGCCGTGACGGCGGGGCACCCGGTCTGGACGGCGTGAACAGAAAGCTTGAGTAGACTTGAGCGCCATGACCGTCCCCACCCCGTACGAGGACCTGCTGCGGTTGGTCCTGGAGCAGGGCACCCCCAAGGCGGATCGCACCGGCACGGGCACGCGGAGCCTGTTCGGCCACCAGCTGCGCTACGACCTGGCGCAGGGGTTTCCGCTGATCACCACCAAGCGCGTGCACTTCAAGTCCGTGGCGTACGAGCTGCTGTGGTTCCTGCGTGGCGACTCCAACGTCGGGTGGTTGCGCGAGAACGGTGTGACGATCTGGGACGAGTGGGCGGACGCCGACGGTGAGCTGGGGCCCGTCTACGGGGTGCAGTGGCGCTCGTGGCCGACCCCCGACGGCGCCCACATCGACCAGATCACCGCGGCGGTGGAGCTGCTGAGGACCGACCCGGACTCGCGGCGCAACATCGTCTCCGCGTGGAACGTCAGCGAGTTGTCGGACATGGCCCTGCCGCCCTGCCACCTGCTGTTCCAGTTCTACGTGGCCGACGGCAAGCTCAGCTGTCAGCTGTACCAGCGCAGCGCCGACCTCTTCCTGGGCGTGCCGTTCAACATCGCCTCCTATTCCCTGCTCACCCACATGGTGGCGCAGCAGGTGGGGCTCGAGGTGGGCGAGTTCGTCTGGACCGGCGGCGACTGCCACATCTACGACAACCACGTCGAGCAGGTCCGCACACAGCTCTCGCGGGAGCCGTACCCGTACCCCGAGCTGCGGCTGAACCGCGCCAAGTCGGTCTTCGACTACACCTTCGAGGACTTCGAGCTCATTGGCTACGAGCACCACCCGGGCATCAAGGCCCCGGTCGCGGTCTGATCCGGCGGACGGCTGCGGTGACCGTGCGGATGGTGTGGGCGCAGGCCCGCGGCGGGGTGATCGGTGACGGCCGAGACATGCCGTGGCACATCCCCGAGGACCTCGCGTTCTTCAAGCAGGCCACCGTCGGGCGTCCCGTGGTGATGGGCCGCGCGACGTGGGACTCGATCCCGGAGCGGTTCCGCCCCCTGCCCGGCCGTCGCAACGTCGTGTGCACGCGGGACGCCGACTGGTCGGCCGACGGCGCGGAACGCGCCGGGTCCGTGGAGCGCGCCCTGGAACTCGCGGGCCCGGAGGCCGCGGTGATGGGCGGCGGCCAGATCTACGCCGCGGCGCTGTCCGCCGCGGACGAGTGTCTGGTGACCGAGATCGACGCCGAGGCGCCGGGCGTAGTGCTGGCGCCCGAACTGGACGACGCCTGGGAGCTGGTCGAGGTCGGTAAGTGGATCACCGATCCACGGAGTCGGGTCGAGGGGTACGACGACGAGGTGCGGCACCGGCACACCGTGTGGCGTCGCCGGAGAATCTCCTAGAACCACTTCCAGGTCTTGGGGATCTTCTCCCCCGCGGCGAGGATCTTGATCTTCGCGCCCGCCATGAACCCGTTGATCTCGATGTCCAGGTGGGGACCGCCGTGGACGTCGTAGCGCCCCTCGTCGATCTTCAGCTCGCTCATGGTCCGGTTGCCGGTGATCGACACCGAGACCCCGGGCGGGAGGAGGATCTTGGCGTTGGCGCCCCACAGGTCCAGTTGGAGGTGGGTGCGCGGGCGGTCGACGACGGCCTCTCGGGCGTCGAGGTAGATCTCACCCAGCCACGACGTCAGTCGGTAGTCGTCCGGCAGCATCCAGCGGCCCTCGCGCTTGAGGGTGTCGAAGACGGAGGTCCTCTTCTGGCTCTCGTCCACGGTGATCGCGCTGCCGGGACGGGTGGCCGGCGGCGCGGAATGCACCGGGCCGACCGGCGCCGGTCGGGCGTGCTGTGCCGGGCCGGGCCGGTCGGCGGGGAGACCGCTCAGCGCCACCTCGAGTTCCGCGGGGCAGGTCGCGGCCCAGATCTTGGCCGCTCGGTCCGAGAACTCGGCGAGCGACAACTCACCTCGCCCCACCATCGCCTCGAGGCGCCGCTGGGCCAGGGTCCGTGGGTCGTTGTCCTGCTCCGGGTTCATGCCCCCAGGTTACTCAGCGCGTGAGGTCCTTCATCATCGAGCGCATGTCGGTGGTCAGTTCGTCGGCGAGGTCCTGCAGGCCACCGGAGATGACCTGCGAGAGGAGATCCGGGTTCTGGGCCTCGATCACGCAGCCGCCGCCGGACTCGCGGATCACCACATTGCACGGGATCATCAGGGCGACGTCCTTGCTCACGTCGAACGCCTTCCCCGCGAACCCGGGATTGCAGGCGCCGAGGATGAGGACACGCTCGATGTCTTTGTCGATCTTGTTCTTCAGGGTGGCCGTGAGGTCGATCTCGTGGAGGATCCCGAACCCGCGGTCGGCGAGCGCAGCACGGGTCGCCTCCACCGCCTCGTCGAACTCCATCTCGGTGAACGTGCCGATTCCGATGTCCATGTCGACTACCTCCGGTGTCGTCGGTGCTGGTCTTGTCGGTTCTGGTCTCCGGTGTCGTCCCCCAGCCTGCCACGGCGCCGGGCGGTGGTCAGGCGAGCGAGAGGAACAGCTTCTCGAGCTCGGGCAGGTCCACCCCGTCCGCGCCGGGTTCGCCGTCGCGGGTGATGCACTCCTGGATGTTCTCGCTGATGATCTTGAACCCCGCACGGTCCAGCGCCTTGGACACCGCCGCGAGTTGGGTGACGATCTCCTTGCACGAGCGTTCCTGCTCGACCATGTCGATCACCGCGTTGAGCTGGCCGCGCGCGCGGCGCAACCTGTTGAGGACCTGCTGCCTGGGCTCGGACACAGCTTTTGCGGACACAGCTTTTGCGGACACTGCTTTGTCGGACACTGCCCGCTCGGTTTCTGACATCGTCGTGCCTCTCGTGGGTCACTGATGGTCTCGGACGGTGAAGGTGGACTGACGCGAGACCCCCGTGGGTCCACCGGATGACTCCAGTGTACCCGCGGGGGTATATTTCCGCGAGTGCCGGTTACTGTCGGCCCAGCTGACGGTCAGTCGTCGTGGACGATGATCCCGCGGACCATGCCCTCGCCGCCGCGCTCCATGATCTCGTAGCCCTCGTTGACCTGGTCGAGGGTGAAGCGGTGCGTGATGAGCTCGTCCAGCTTGAGCTGCTTCTCGTCCCACAGACGCAGGATGTTGGGGATGTCGTGGAAGGCGTTGGCGGAGCCGAAGAGCGAGCCCTTGATGACCTTCTCGTACTGCGAGACGAACAAGCCGGGCAGGGAGATCGACTGGTTGTCGAGGCCGCCCATCGAGGTGAGCACGACGACGCCGCGCTTACCGACCATGTCGGTCGCGTCGGCGGTGACCTTCGCGTCGGCCACGCCGATGGTGATGATGGCCTTCTCCGCCATCGTGCCCCAGGTCAGGCCCGGCAGCTCGGCCTTGGCCTCGTCGACGTCCGTGTAGACGTGGGTGGCGCCGAACTCCTTGGCCTTGGCCAGCTTCGACTCGTCGGTGTCGATGGCGAGGATGAACCGGGCGCCCGCGTGCTTGGCGCCCTGGATGGCGTTGATGCCGATGCCACCGATGCCGAACACTACGACGGTGTCGCCGGCCCGGACGTCGGCGGAGTAGACGGCGGAACCCCAGCCGGTGGTGACGCCACAACCCACCAGGGCCGCGACCTCGAAGGGTATCCAGTCCTGGACCTTGACCACCGAGTTCATGTTGGCCACGGTGTACTGCGAGAACGTACCCAGGGTGCACATGGCACCGGCGGTCTCGCCGTTGTCCAGTGCGAACGGGTAGCGGCCGTCGGCCATCTCACCGATGGTGCCGTTGAGGCCACCGTCGCAGAGGTTGGTCATCCCGCGCGCGCAGGCCGAACACTTGCCACAGGCAGGGATGAACGACCCCACCACGTGGTCGCCGGGCTGAACGTGGGTGACGCCGTCACCGACCGCCTCGACGACGCCCGCACCCTCGTGACCGCCGACGATCGGCAGGCGACCCGGCAGGTCGCCGCTGGTGATGTGCAGGTCCGAGTGGCAGAGGCCGGCGACCTTCCACTTGACGAGCACCTCGCCGAAGTTGGGTCCGTCGAGCTCGGCCTCGACGATCTCGAACGGCTTGCCGAGCTCTCGGACGATGGCGGCCTTGGTCTTCATTGAACTCCCTCCGGGCGCGACGGGGCGAAGCCCGTCACTGGAACGTGTTCTAGCAACGTTAGCCCCATAGGTGAACCCCGTGGGGTGGTTACCGGAACGTGTTCCGGCGGGACCCCGCCGCCGCCGTCGTCCCGTCAGGAGAGTGGATCGACCCGCCGATCAGGGCTGCGCGTCACCCTGCTGCGCCTGCGCCTCCTCGACGGCCTTGCGGACCTCGTCCATGTCGAGCCCCTTGATCTGCTCGACCAGGTCGTCCAGAGCCTGCTCCGGGATGGCACCCGAGTGGCGGAACACCGCGATGCCCTCGCGGAACGCCATGAGCGTCGGGATGGACTGGATCTGCAGCATCGCTCCGAGCTGCTGCTCGGCGTCGGTATCCACCTTGGCGAAGGTCAGCTCGGGGTTCTTGCCCGAGACCTTCTCGTAGACCGGACCGAACGCCTTGCACGGGCCACACCACTCGGCCCAGAAGTCCACCAGGACGATGTCGTTCTCGGTGACGGTCTTCTCGAACTCGGCGGTCGTGATGTCGACGGTGCTCATACGAATGCCCTCCTAGCGCGGACGGGGCGGCTCTCGTCCCGTCTCGTTACGCCGCCAGCCTACGGACAGCCCGCGCCGGCGACGACCTTCCGCGACAATCCATACCTCTGGGGGTATGAATGCCGCGCGTAGTCAGTGACAACGTCGCCGGAGGCGGGTTATTCCCAGCTCCCCCCTGGCCTCACGCCTCCCGGGACGTCTCCCGGCGGGGCGGCGAGTCGAGGACCTCGGCGAGGAACTTCTCGAGCTGGTCGAGGAAGACCGCGTTGTCGTCGCCCGCGACCATGTGCCCGGCGTCGGGCACCTCCATCGTGTACGCGTGCGGGAGCAGCCCCCGCAGGTGCCGCACCGACTCGTCACTGACGATGTCCGACGCCGAGCCCCGGATGAGCAGGGTCGGTTGCGTGATGTGCGGGACGAGCTCCTCGAAAAAGGCGTTGCCGAGTTCCGCGTTGTCGGCCGAGGCGCAACCGGCGAAGCGGGGGTCCCAGTGCCAGTGCCACCGTCCGTCCTCGCGCAGCCGGAGGTTCTTGCGCAGGCCCTCGGGATTAGGCGGTCGCTTGCGCTGCGGCTGGTAGGCGGCGATCGCGTCGGCGGCCTCCTCGAGACTGGCGAACCCGTTAAACCCGGAGCGCATGAACTCCCCGACCCGCTCGACACCCTTTGCCTCAAGCTTCGGGGTGACGTCCACCAGGACGAGCGCACGGGCGACGTCCTTGCCGGTGCCCAGCGAGAGCATCGCGGTCATCCCGCCGAGGGACGCGCCGACGATCACCGGACGCCGGGAGGGGAACCGCTCGGCGACGATCGCCTCGAGGTCCGCGGCCAGCCGGTGGATGTCGTAGTCACCCTCCGGATCCCAGTCGCTGTCCCCGTGACCACGGGCGTCCATCGCGGTGACCCTGTACCCCTCCCCCGACAGCCGGCGGGCGGCGCGGCTCCACGCGTGGCGGGTCTGGGCACCCCCGTGCAGCATGAGGATCTCCTCGACCGGGTCGAGCGAGTCGCCCGCCGGATCCACCGGATCCCACACCTCGCCGACCAGCGTGACACCGCCGTCGCGTTCCACCGTGAACTGCCGCGGTTCGCAGATCGTCTCGGTACTCGACATGTACGGGCCTCCCGGGATGCCGCCCACCCCATCGGTGGAACGTGTTCTCGTGCCGTTCTACCACG
>NZ_JAALDT010000267.1:0-10870 GCF_014144995.1 Dietzia sp. DQ11-71
TTCGTCGAGTTCCTCCCAGTCCGGAGCCGGCGGCTGGACCAGTCCGGGCAACATCCTCATTCGCTCTTCATAGAGGACCCGCCCCGCCTTGTCCCGTGGATTTGTCGGTCGGTACATAAACTGGTTCCCTTCTACGGTCAGGTCAGGTCGGGTCAGACCGGACCCGGCCTCTTGCGAGCCGAGATTGTTGGTCGGGGGCATGAAAGCGGCCCGGAGGATTTCTCGTCATGTCTGCTCCGTGCCGGACTGGGCCTGGTGGTCGGGCAGGTTGTTGATGTGGTGGTCGGCGGTGCTGAGGACTTCGGCCAGGAGCTGACGAATGTGCACACCCCGCACGCTGTAGAGGCTGTGTTGGCCGCTCTTGCGGGAGTGCACCAACCCGGCCAGTTTCAACTTGGCCAGGTGCTGCGACACCGCCGGCCTGGCGCCGCCAAGCTCTTCGGTCAGCGAGGCGACGTCGTAGTCCCGCAGGCTCAGTAGCCACAGGATTTGCATGCGGGTCGGGTCGGCCAGCATGCGAAGAAGCGTCGCGGCCGCGTCGACGATCTCGGCTGGCGGCGTGGACTCTTCCCACCCTCTCCTTTTATCGTGTGCATACATAAGCACCAGTATGGCATGGAGGCGGGTCTCGGGTTACTGCCCGAGCCTGGTGGCGCAGAAGAAAAAGGGGCGCGGCGATGAGCACCTCACTGTTTGCCGTTCGGCCCTACCTGCATCTATTCGGGGCTCAGCGCGTTGCCCTGGCCGGTAACGGGCTCGCCACAATCGCATTAGGGCTGCTGGCCTTCGAGCTGGCCGGCACCCGGGCAGCGGCAGTGCTGGCCCCCCGCTGACTATCAAGATGGTCGCCTATGTCCTGATCGCCCCGATAGCCGGGACGTACGCCGACCGCTTCAATTGAATCGCCCTGGCTCCGACGGTGCCAGGGCGATTCACCCCAAGAATTCCGCAAACCCCTCGCCCCGGCCACCCAGCGCACCAGCGGAGCCGACGCTCCGATCGTCCCCACCACCAACATCCACCCCAAAGTCGGATCGTCGCACGCAGCTGTGCGTAGCGGGATCGACCAGACCAACTCGCCCGGACCCCCTTGCCGGGCACCGGAGGCAGGCACACAGGGCAGCCCCGGGCTTCACCTACTTTGAGTACTATTCGCCTACCCGACTGTGCAATGGGAGGCCCGATGCCCGCGAACCATCTCGCCGGGACCTCGTACCGCAACGGCGCCGGGATCACGTCCCTGGTCGCCGGCATTGTCGCCGCGCTGGCCTCCCTCGTGCCCTTCGTCGGCGGCACCATCACCATTGCCGCCGCAGTAGTTGCCCTCGTATCCGGATGGATTGGCCTCAAACGAGTCGATCAAGGCGAGGCGTCGAATCAGCGTGACGCCGTCATCGGCACCGGCCTGGCACTCGCCGCGCTGTTCGTTGCGTTCCTAATCTTCGCCGCGACCCACAGCACCACGTAGAACTACGGTGCACCCCAGTCGGCCCGACCACCCGCCAGTCGCCGCCGCAAATGTCTAGTTCGCTCTTTGCAGGCAACCACCTGATGGCAAGAGCCTTTTTGTTCAGCAGAAACTGGCCTCCCCCCGCATTACCCCGTGAAGTCGCCGCCACCAGCGATCTGAACTGACGGTCCGGCGTACCGCATTACCCGAAAGAGAGTGCAGCGCACGTGAATTCCCCTGACTACTTCGGTCCAGAGGCGTTGCGCAGAGCGGGTTGGCGATCGTTATCCCTGGCCACTTCGCGGCTGCAGTTTCAGTGAGCGTGACGTCGACGATACGATGCTAGAAACGCTCGAGACATCCCACTCGGCTTCGGGATTGAGTCCAGGCATCATCTGAGAGAGCCTTGGCCGCCAGGTAAGGCGCCATTCATTGGGGAAGCTTCGCCGCAAGAGGTCGAGCATGATCGGCACCGCGGTCGACGCGCCGGGCGAGGCGCCGAGTAATCCGGCGATGGTCCCGTCGTCGCTTACAACAGTCTCGGTGCCCTGCCGTAGCGCGCCGATGCGTTTCTTGTCGGGAGTAACTAGCTGGGCTCGCTGTCCGGCGTGAATGAATTCCCACTGGCTCGGAACCGCATCGGGGTAGAGACGTTGGAGTTTCCGGAATCGTGCTCGCTTAGTCGAGGCAAGCTCGGTGATGAGATACCGCACGAGCGGAAGGCTCTGGAGGGCGGCGGCAGCAAGGACGTGCATGTTGTGCCACCGCAGTGTGGTGAAGAAGTCGGTGAGCCGTCCGTTCTTGAGTAGTTTGGTGCTGAACGTGGCATAGGGTCCGAACATCAAGTGCTCCGCGCCGTTGACGACTCGCTTGTCTAGGTGCGGCACGGACATGGGCGGAGCGCCGAGGTCCGCCTGGCTGTAGAGCTTCGCGTGGTGGCGGGACGCAACGCTCGGCTCGGAGCTGCGCAGGAACCCCGCTCCGATGGGAAACACTCCATAGCCTCGGACCTCCGGCAAACGGGCTTGCTGCAGGAGGCGTAGCGCATTGCCGCCTGCGCCGACAAACACACGCTGGCTGTGAATGGTGAACTTTCTCATACCTGCCCTGCCGGCCACCGTCCAGCCGCCATCATCCGCTCGGCGTAGTGAACGCACCTCATGACCGCAGAGAACCTGCCCGTGAGCACCGGCGATGATGCGGGTCAGCTGTTCGGTCAACGCGCCAAAGTCGATGTCGGTGCCCTCGGGGTGCCAGGTTGCCGCCATCTGCTCGCCGGCCTGCCGGCCCTCTGCCAGGAGCGGGGCCCACTCGGCGATCTGAGTGGGGTCTTCGCTGTAGCTCATGCCGGCAAACAGTGGATCCCTGCGCAACGTCTCGTAACGCTGCCGCAGGTACTCAATGTCTTTCGCGCCGAAAACGACGTCCATGTGTGGGACGGAATGGATGAACACATTTGGGTCAACTAGTCCCGTCTCGGCCAGATGGGCCCACCACTGCCGACTGACGAGGAACTGGCCTGCGATCGTGGCCGGCTTGCCGCCGTTGGCGGGGTCAGGCATGTAGTTCAGTTCGCAGAAGCCACTGTGTCCGGTACCGGCGTTGTTCCATGGCCCGCTGCTTTCGGAGGCCACCTTGCTGGCCCTTTCAACTAGCACAATGCGCCAGTCCGGCTGCAGGACAGCGAGCATCGATCCGAGCGTTGCCGACATGATGCCCCCACCGATCAGGACCACATCAGCATCGAGACGGTCCTCGTTTGGGGGCTGGTTTTTCTGCACGGGCATGAAGTCTCCTTCGAATCGGCGGCAATGTCCGCGACACCAAGCCTGCGCCGCCGCTACCCGTTCCGTCCAATGAATTATTCGGACGATATAATCCATTTATGGAACAGTGGATGGGGGTTTTTGCGCCGCAGCTACGGGCGTTGGTGGAACTGGCTGCCCGCAACGGGCATATGACTGACGCGGCGGCCTCTTTGGGGGTGCCACAGTCGTCGATGAGCAGGCGTATCCATGCACTCGAGCAGCAGCTGGGGGTGCCGCTACTGATCCACGATGGACGGGTGGTGCGGCTGACTCGAGCAGCTACAGACCTCGTTCGCGGCATTCGCGGACCGCTCGAGGAGCTAGAGCTGGCCCTCAATGCCGTTACTGGCCGGGCGGATCCGGAACACGGGACGGTTCGCTTTGGTTTCCCGCTGACGATGGGATCGGGCCACGTACCGGATCTACTCGCCGAGTTCCGCCGCCGTCACCCAGGTATCCGGGTGCTGCTCAAACAAGCACACGGGTCAGAACTCACGGCAGATCTTCTCTCCGGCGACCTGGATCTAGCGATCGTCATTCCACCGCCCGACCGGGCACGACACGAGATAATCGGCCAGCAAGAAATCGTGGCCGTCCTCCCGGCCAGTCATCGGTACGCCACCCTCGACAGGGTTCGGCTTGCCGATCTCGCCGGAGAGACGTTCATCGCCACCCCTGCGGCCTACAACATCCGGCGACTGACCGAGACCTGGTGCCAACAGGCCGGCTTCACCCCGGATATCGCCATCGAGGTCACCGAATTCGCCACCATCCGAGAGCTCATCGTCCGCAACCTCGGTATCGGGCTTCTGCCCCGCGACCAGCGCACACCACCAGGTCTTGCTGAAGTCTCGCTCGATGACACGCAATACCGTCGCGACATCGCTCTGGCATGGAGTTCGTCGACCACCGCCCCTGCCACTGAACGCCTCAGCAGCTTCCTTCTAGACAACTTCACCTAAGAGACAAAGGCCCTCTTGCGGTCGCATTGGCCAGGCCAAACGCAATGACCGTGGCGAGGGTCGCGACGACGGCCAAGACGGCGGCGGCCCAGATCAAGCTGCTCGCGCCCAACCAGCCCGCGATCGGATAAGTGACGAGAAAGCAGGCATGAGAGAGGGCAAACTGGGCCGTATAGACCAGATTGCGGTTCTGGTCTGTGGAGGCATCGGCAAGCAGCCGCGAGGACGGCGTGTTGACCAGGGACGTGCCCGCGCCGAGTAGCGCCCACGTACCCAAGAGCCATCCCCAGCCTGCAGCCGAGGTCGTGACCGCCGCAGTGACCGCTACCGCAGCTCCCAGCGCGATCGCAATCACGGCAACACCAGCCATCATCGTGCGGATCACCCCGACGCGTTCGACGATCCACGGTGTGGCCAATGCCACCAGCAGCGAACCGAGCCCGTAACACGCCAGGGTGAGTCCAAGCGCCGCGTCATCACGGTCCATCACCCCGCGGACGTAAACGACGGTATTGACCATCACCAGCGCAGTGCCGGCAGCGACCGCGACGTTGGCCGACATCAGGAACCACAGTGTTTTCGTGCGGGAGAACACCTCGGCCCCTTCCCGGAGTCGGCGCCAGAACGGGAGCCCGGAGGTCGTGACAGCTGCCGCCGGCAGGCGCGCTAGGAGTACAAACGCGATGGATCCGGCGAAACCGATCGCGGTGCCGACAAACAAGTCGTGGTAGCTCACCACGGCCAACAGTGCAGCGGCGAAAGCGGGCGAGAGCAGCGACTCGAGGTCATACGCCAGCCGCGATAGCGACAACGCACGGGTGTACTGACGCTCATCCGGAAGCACCGCCGGAATCAAAGACTGAAACGCTGGAGTGAATGTCGCCGAGGCCGATTGCAGCACGAACACCAAGGCATAGATCTGCCACACCTCAGCGACAAACGGCAGGAGCAAGGCGACCGCGAAACGAATCAGGTCCGCCCCCACGAGAACGGCTTTCTTCGGCAGTCGATCCACCAGCGCGGCCACCACCGGCGCCACTCCCACATACGCCACCATCTTGATGGTCAACGCCGTACCCATCACCGCGCCGGCATCGCGTCCAGCCAGGTCAAACGCCAACAATCCGAGTGCCACCGTCAGCAAGCCCGTACCCAGAAGCGCCACTACCTGCGCAATGAACAGCCGGGCGTAGGTCGGGTTCCGAAGAACCCCGACCATTACTGCGGTCCCGTCGGCACCGCCGGCACGAGATCAGTCCCATTTCGGTGATGGCGAGGTGTCCCCCCGAGGGCATGCTCTGCCTGGAAGATCGCGTCAGAGACCAGCTGCGAAGCATGCTCATTGGCCAATCGATAGAACACGCGCTGGCCCTCCTGTCTGCTCTCGACAATGCGGGCCAGTCGCAGCTTCGCCAGATGCTGCGAGATCGCCGCCGGAGTCTTGTCCGCCACGTCTGCCAGATGATTGACCGACATCTCCCCCGCCTGCCGCAACGCAAGAATGATCCGCACTCTCGTGGCATCGGCCAGCATCGCGAACACCTCCACGGCCAATTCGACGAACTGACTGCCCGGATCGAGCCCGCATATCTGCGTATCTGCGTCCATGCGCAGATTATTGCATACCTTGGCGCGGATCCCTGGTTCTTCGTATCTCCACTGGCGCAAGAGCTTGTAACCGTGGTTTCATTTCGGGTGTGGACAACGCGACTCCCGCCACACGCGGCCAGTGGGTGCTGCTGAGTTATCGGTTGCCTCGGGAGCCGTCGACGCCACGCATTGCGCTATGGCGCAAGCTCAAAAGACTCGGGGTGGCCCAGTTCGCCGACAATGTCATTGCCCTGCCCGACGACGCCCGGTCGCGGGAGCATCTGGAGTGGCTTGCCGATGAGGTCCTCGAGTGGGGCGGCCAGGCCGGGGTCTGGATCGCGTCGGCGACCACCCAGGCCCAAGAGCTCCAGCTCATCGAGCAGATGCGATCCGCCCGCGCCGCGGAGTACGCCGATCTCGCTGCCCAGGCATCCGCGGCTGTGCACGCAACAGAGGCGGAGCGAGTGAGTAGCCTGCGCCGCCTGCGCAATCAGTGGCGTCAGATCACCAGGCGCGACTACTTCCCCCCGCCTGAACGCACCGACGCCCACACCGCCCTCCGGCAACTCGCCCGCGCAGATGCGCAAGCCGCAGATAGAACTCAGACGAAGGAAACGTTGTGAAGTGGAGTACTCGCACCGGGATCCACGTAGATCGCGCTGCCTGCGCGTGGCTGATCACCCGGTTCGTCGACAGCGAGGCCGAGTTCGTCTTCGTTACCGGACCCGACGACGTGCCAGCAGACGCCATCCCGTTCGACATGCGAGGTGTGGAACTGTCCCACCACAACGGGGACTGCACGTTCGAGACCATCCTGCGTCGCTACGAGCTGGCCGACCCCGTCCTGTGGCGCATCGCCGAGATCATCCACGAGGCAGACCTCGAAGACGACCGGTACGAGGCCCCCGAAGCACCCGGCCTCGACACCGTCCTTCGCGGACTGTCCCTGATCGGCGACGACCACCACACGATGGCCGTCACCGCGCCGGTCTTCAACGGACTCTACGAATACTTCCGCCGGAGCCTGCTCGGCGGGCGGCCCGCCTGATCTCGCCCACCCCATTACCGAAACCAGGACGCTCAATCCCATGACCAGCGAAAACACCGCCGACATCCCGGCCGCTACCGAAGGGCCCCCAGCGCGAATCCGACCCGCGAACAGCGACGCCATCCCGCTTCGCGTTGCACTGCGCACCTGGTTCGCCATCAGCCTGCAAACCTTCGGTGGGCCAGCCGGACAGATCGCCGTAATGCAACGCGCCCTGGTCGATGAGAAGAAGTGGATCGGCCAAAAACGGTTCCTGCACGCACTCAACTACTGCATGCTCCTTCCCGGACCGGAAGCGCAGCAGTTGGCCATCTACACCGGTTGGCTACTCAACGGCACACGGGGCGGCATCGCCGCCGGCACTCTTTTCGTCCTCCCGGGCATGGTGGCGATGCTCGCCCTCTCGGGGATATACGTGGCGTTCGGCGACACCACGGCCGTCACGGCGATCTTCGCCGGCCTGGCACCGGCTGTGGTGGCGATCGTCGCCCAAGCCGTCCACCGGGTCAGCAGCCGCGCCCTGGCCAGTCGGGCACTGGTGCTGCTGGCAGTGGCCTCGTTCATCGCGCTGGCGGTCTTCTCCGTCGCCTTCCCCGTCGTGATCGTCGCCGCTGCCGCCATCGGCTGGCTCATCGGCCGACTTCGGCCCGACGCGCTGCAGAGCAAAGCCACGCCACGGGCCACCGACGCTGACGAACCGCCGCCACTCATCCCCGACGATGTCCTGCACTCCGAGCGACCGACCACACGACGCGCAGGGATGGTCCTGGCGATCGGTACCGCCGTCTGGGGGATACCGCTGCTCGCAGTCGCACTACTCACCGGCACCGACAGTGTGTTCACCACCCAGGGGATGTTCTTCACGGGCACCGCACTGGTCACCTTCGGCGGCGCCTACGCCGTCCTGGCGTACGTGGCCCAGCGCGCCGTCGAAGTCTTCGGCTGGCTCGCCCCCGGCGAAATGGTCCGCGGACTGGCCCTGGCCGAGACCACTCCCGGTCCGCTGATCATGGTCGTGCAGTTCGTCGCCTTCGTCGGCGCCTACCGCAACCCCGGCGATCTGGACCCGTGGATCGCAGGAACCCTCGGCGCCCTCATCACCACCTGGGTCACCTTTGTCCCGTGCTTCGTGTTCGTGTTCCTCGGCGCCCCGTACATCGAACAACTCCGCAACAACAAGGCTCTCTCCGCAGCACTGACCGGCCTCACCGCTGCCGTCGTGGGCGTCATCGCGAATCTCGCGCTCTACTTCGCCTTCCACACCCTGTTCGCCACCACCACCGGACTGCAGTGGGGCCCGATCCGGCTCGAACTGCCCGACCTGTCCACCTGGCAACCGGTCAGCACCGCCATCACCCTCATCGCGTTGATCCTGGTCTTCCCCCTGAAATGGCCAGTTCTCCGCACCCTGGCAGTGTGCGCAGCACTCGGCGCAGCAGCAGCGGTCGCCGGACTTCCCCTACCGTGACACCGACCCCCACGCCCATCGGACTCACGACCCACCAACCGCCTCCGGCACGCCCGCCGGCGCTGCGGCGGCGCTGCGGCGGCGGGGCGGAGTCGGAGGCGGAGAAAGCCTGGGAACACTTCAGGCTCCGTCAGCGCACCCGGTGCACCCGATGCCCGTCAGCGGTTCCCCGAAGCGGCCCCCGGTCGATCGGAGGCGCCGACTATGACGACTGCAGCGCTCGACCGAGGGACTGGGCTGCCGCGGTGATCCAGGTGATGTAGTCAGTGTTCTCGGGCAGAGTCTCGGTCACCTCCACTACGGGGATCCCGGACTCCTCAGCGGTGGCACGCAGGTTTTGGGAGACGTCGTCCTGCGTCTGAACGTTGTAGATCAGGGCGCGGACGCGCTTGTCGCCCATAAGTGCCAGGGTTTCAGTGATCGCCGCGGGTGAGGGGTCGGTGCCGTTCTCCATGGCCCGCTCGAACTCGGCCGGGGTCGCGTTGTCGAGACGCGCGGCCTCGATCAGGTAGTGCGCGATCGGCTCGGTCTGCACGATCACAGCGTCGCCATCAGCGGCCGCGATCGACGCGATCACAGTGTCCACATCGGCGAGTTGAGCCCGGAACGTCCCCGCATTGGCGGCGTAGGCCGCAGCATTGGCAGGATCGATCCCGGCGAGCTGCTCGGCGATGGCCGACGCCATGGCGCCGACCACGGCAGTGTCAAACCAGACGTGTTCGTTGATCGACCCGTGCGCATGCCCGCTGTGATCGTCGTGGCCACCGTCATCGGCACCAGCTTCCTCAGGCGTGTCGGCGGCGCGTTCTGCCAGGGAGAAGGCATCAACGGCGGGGATCGCGCTGCCACGGCCGCCCAGAACGTCATCGACGAACTGGTCATAGCCGCCGCCGTTGTAGACGACCAGCGAGGCCTCGGTAATGGCAGCGGCGTCGGAGGGGCTGGCCTCGAACGAGTGAGGATCCGCGGACGGTTCCTCGATGATCGCGGTGACGGTGGCGTGCTCACCTGCCACAGCCCCGGCAATGCTGCCCCACACGTTCGTCGAAGCCACGACGCTCACCTGCCCGTCGCTGGTGCCCACAGCCTCGTCGCTGCTGCAGGCGGTTAGAGCGACCGCCGCAGTCAGTGCTGATCCGATCAGGGCCATCGTGCGTTGTGCTCTGCGCACCGCGTACTCCTCAAACTAAACAGTAATGGGAATCATTCCCATTAAGGATGGTAGCGGGCGCCTATCGCTGGCGCGCCAGATGGCCCGTGACACCAGGGTCGCGCGGTGCGGGGCGATGTGGGGCGCCCCTATGCTGAGGCTAATGACAGTGGTGCGGCGGGTCGGTGCGCTGGCCCGCGGCGTCAGCACGGGAGCGGTGACGGCGCTGACGGCGGTCTCCGCACACGGCTGGTCCGGCGGCCACTGGCCGAGCGCTGGCCAGATCACCGTGCTGCTGGCGGTGTGTAGCGGGCTCGGGGCCATAGCTGGTGGGCTGAATGCGCTCGCTCGGCGGTGGACGCTGCTCGGGTACCTGACCGGCGGGCAGATGCTGTGCCATCTGATGTTGTCGACAGCGGTCGGGCCGGGACACCACGCCGGGCCGTCGATGTCGACGGTTAGCGCACACGCCGTTGCCGTCGGGATCGGAGTTTGCCTCCTGGTGGCCGTGGAGGCCGCCTTGCGGTGGTGTGTGGCGTCGACGGTGCAGGTGATCTCACTGATGGCCCAGCCGCATCGACTGGACGAGACCACTGGCATGCTCGCCGCGACGTCGGTCGCGGTGGTCGTCCTTCCGCGAGTGTGGGAGCGGGGCACGGTCAGTCGGCGCGGGCCCCCGGTCGTCGGTGCGAGCTGACCGCTACTCCTTCCCACACGAAATCGAGAAACCCGACATGAAGAAACTATTTGCCCGCGCTCTCACCGGCCTCGGCGTGGCACTGACCGCGGCGGTAGTCGCCGCTGGCCCGGCGGCAGCCCACGCCGCGCTGTCCGGAAGTACCCCTGCCGACGGATCCACAATCGAAGTGGCCCCAGAGCAAGTGACGTTGACGTTCAATCAGGACATTCGGCAAGACTTCCATGCGTTGTCCGTTCTTGGCCCCGACGGCACGCAGTGGGCACAAGGCGAACCCCGCGTACAGGGAAGGGACCCGAGCGTCGATCTCGATGGCCTAGGCAACGCTGGCCAGTACAAGATCGGCTTCCGGGTCGTTTCCGCTGACGGGCACCCGATTCAGGGCAGAATCGCGTTCGACTTCGCTCCGACCGCCTCCACACCCACCTCGGGCCACGGCGGGGCCGACAACGTGAAACTGCAAGCTCCCGAGGCGACAGAGTCTGCGGCCGCCTCGGACGAGAACGGCGGTTTCCCGATCTGGATCGCCACAGCGATCGCCGTGGTGCTGCTCGCCGGTGGCGGGTTGTACTTCGTGGCGTTCCGCGGCACACGCGACCACTAACCCAACCCCTTGCACGGGCGGGAGTTCACTCCCGCCCGGATGAGGCGTGCGTGGCCCGCGTCCTACCCGGTCGCGGGCCACGCGCCGGTTTAG
>NZ_JAALDT010000268.1:0-5990 GCF_014144995.1 Dietzia sp. DQ11-71
GCCGCACCGTGTGACCCGTGGCCCCCGGCCGGCGGCACCGCGGGCGGGTCGGGCTCCCTCTCCGGGTCCCTGGGGGCGCCCACGTCCGCCCCTGCCACCCCGTGGGCCGACGGCGGGAACGGGTACATCCCGGTCCTCCGGGGCCGCACCACCACGGTCGAGTTGCTGACGGGACCCACCAGCCCCAACGACACGGTCGACAGATTCGGCATCTCCGGCACCGACCTGGGAATCCTCTGGGACAACGGCGACGCCTCGGATCCGCAGATGATGATGGCCCTCGGGGACACGATGGGCGACTGTGACGAGCCCGGTGACCAGTGGCGCAGCAACATCCTCTTCCGATCCGGCGACCGCACACTGGCCGACGGGATGCGCATCACCGACGCGCCGATGGAGCGGCCCGGGATGGCGAAGTCGATCCTCCCCCGCACCGACCACCCCGACGAGACCACGGTGATCCCCACCGCCGGCATCGAGGTGGGCGGCACCCAGTACCTGCGGTACATGTCCGTCGAACGGTGGGGCTCGCCCGGCGAGTGGACCACCAACTACTCCGCTCTCGCCCGGTCGACGGACAACGGCGAGAACTGGGTCCCCGTACGCGATACCGCCCGGCGGGGTACCGCACCGATGCCCCTCCCGGTCGACCTGGGCCCGGAGTCCACCACCCACACCGCCGGGCAGATGAGCGCGTTCCTCAAGCACGACGGGTACGTCTACGAGTACCTCACACCGTCCGGTCGGAGCGGGTCCGCACGGCTCGCGCGGGTCCCCGAGAACCGGATCGAGGAGATGGCGGCCTACCGCTTCTGGGACGGCGGCGACTGGGTCGTCGATCACCGCGACGCCGTCCCGGTGCTCGGCGCTCCGACGGTCAACTCGGCCGTGAGCGAGTTGTCGGTGTCCTGGAGTGCGCACCTGGGTCGCTTCATCGCGTTGTACAACAACAGCGCCAACAACATCGTCATGGCCCAGTCCGCCACCCCTTGGGGCCCGTGGTCGGGTGAGGACATCCTGCTCTCGTACCAGCACGTCCCGACCCTCTACGGCGCCTTCGTCCACCCGTGGAGCCCCGCCGTGGAGACCCGCGGCGAGGACCTGTACTTCACCATGTCCACCTGGGACGCCTACAACGTCTTCCTCATGAGGACCGACCTCACCCAGATCCCGCCGCGGACCCTGCCCGACGCCCGGGCGCGGATGCGGACGACCGACGACAGCTGGACCCGCAACACCCCGGACCCGGCGGACACCGGCGAGACCGTCCTGGTCGAGCGTCGGCCCATCCCGGAGGCGTGACATGACCCGACCTCTCCCCCGCCGCCTGAGCTCGGTCGTCGTCGCGTCGATCACGGCCGCCGCGTCGGTCGTGACCCTCGGCACGGTCGGCGCCGGAACCGCCGCGGCCGGCCCGTGCAGCGAGATGTTCGGCAACTTCGGTTCCCTGCTGGAGAACCGGACCGGGGCCGGTATGGGCACCGGTTCCCTCGGCTCGCTCGGGTCCTCCGGTGACGCCGGGTCGCTCGGCTCGACTTCCCGGGCGTTGGGTTCCGCCGACCGCTCGGGATCGCTGGTCCAGCAGTTGGAGACCGGTTCCCTGGGGAACGGACTGTCCGGCTCGCTCTATCCGATGATCGGGTCGGTCTACGGGATGCCACCGTGGATCACCGGAGAGGAGGGCACGGTACCCGTCCTGCGTGGACCCACCCGGTTCGAGCAGCTCGTCACCGGGCCCACGAGTCCCGGGGATTCCATCAACCGGTTCGGAGTGGCCGGAACGGACCTGGGCATCATGTGGGACAACGGTGATCCCGCCGACCCACAGGTCCTGATGGCGTTCGGCGACACCATGGGCGACTGCACGGTGCCCGGCAACCAGTGGCGTTCCAACGTCCTGTTCCGCTCCGCCGACACCGATCTGACCGACGGCATCACCATCGATTCCGCCGCCATGGGCACCGACGGTCTCGCCAAGTCGCTGGTCCCGCGATCCGGGCTGCCCGGTGAGGTCACGATCATCCCGACCTCGGGTATCTCCGTCGACGGTGTCCAGTACCTGCGGTTCATGTCCGTGGCCCACTGGGGTCAACCCGGATCGTGGACCACCAACTACTCGGGGATGGCGTACTCGACGGACAACGGCGAGAACTGGGCCGTCGTCCCGTCTCTGGCCCGCCCCATCACCGACACGGTCCCCCTCGGCGCCGGAGCCCCGGCCGTGGATCCTGCGTGGCGCGGCTCCCAGATGAGCTCGTTCCTCAAGACGGACACGCACCTGTACGAGTACCTCACCCCCTCCGGGCGACAGGGCGGGGCGGTCGTCGCACGCGTTCCGCTCGCCGGTTCCCCGACCGCGGACGAGCTCGACGGATCCGCCACCCCGCCCGCCGCGGGCGTCCTCGACCCCGAGGCGTACGAGTACTGGAACGGCTCGGCATGGGTGTCCGATGTCGGCGCTGCCGAGCGGGTCCTGCCCGCCCCGGCGAGCGAGATATCGACCATGTACAACGAGTACCTCGGGAAGTACACGGCGATGTACTCACAGGGGTACGACTCGGTGGTCCTCCGCACCGCCGACCGCCCCGAGGGGCCGTGGAGTTCCGCCACCACGCTGGTGGACTATTCGGTGCTTCCCGGCGTCTACGGGGCGTTCATGCACCCGTGGGCGCAGGGCGAGGACCTCTACTACCTCGTCACCACCTGGAACGCCTACAACGTCTTCCTCGTGCGCACCCGGCTGTCGGAGGTGTTCCCCGACCCGAACCTGCGCCGGGCCAGCTCTCAGCCGGCGCCGACCGAGGTCGTCCGGCAGGTGCCGGTCTCCGAGTTGGTCGACGGGATGGTCCCGACCGAGTGAGACCCGGCCGGGGGCGGGGCTGCGGACCCGCCCCCGGTCGGCGCTACCGCCGCCGCAGCACGGCCTCGCTCAGGGTGCGCTCCCACTGACGCGTCTCCTCGCGATCCGCGCGACGCAGGATCTCCGCGTACTCGGCCCGTGCGCCGGGGTCCGCGCCGATCACCTCGGCCATGAGTAGCGAGAACTCGTGCTCGGGGTCATCCTCTGCCAGGATCGACACCTCCAGCGGCCTGGCGGGGTCGCACCAGTGCAGCAACGGCCGTTCGCTCAACCGATCACGCACGTATCCCGCCTCGGTGAGCGTGCGCAGGGCGACCTCGACCGCTGCCGCGTCCCGCACCGTCACCTGAAGATCGATGACGTCGGGCGCGTCCAGCCCCTCGACCGCGGTCGGACCGACGTGGTCGATCCGGGTGGCGATCTGCCCCACCACGTGACGCAGGCGCCCGCACGCCCGCTCCGCCTCGCCTGCCCACTCGGGCCGGAACGCGACGACGGTGCGGTCGCCCACCACGGGGGTCCCGGTGCGCAGGTTGTGTTCGAACGGGCGCAGGCGGACCTCGACCAGGGCGCTGGTGAGGTCCACGGCGGTCTGCCGGTCCCCGGAGTTGTCGATCACCACGTCCGCGGCGGCCCGGCGGGCCTCATCGGTGGCCTGCCTCGACATGCGGGCGCGGGCGTCGTCCTCCGGCATCCCCCGGAACTCCACCAACCGCTGCAACCGGATCTCCGCCGGGGTGTCGACGACGATCACCAGGTGGTAGCCGGGTGTCATCCCGCCCTCCACCAGGAGCGGCATGTCGTGCACGACGATCGCGTCCTCCGGCGCCGAGCCGAACAGCTCCGCCGTCCGCTCCCCGATCAGCGGATGGGTGATGGCGTTGAGGGCCGCGGTCCGCTCCGCGTCGACGAAGGCGCGGGCGGCGAGGGCGGCGCGGTCGAGTGCACCGTCCGGCCCCAGGATGTCCTCGCCGAATTCGGCGACGAGCATCGCCAGCCCGGGGGATCCCGGTTCGACGACCTCGCGGGCGATGAGGTCCGCGTCCACGACCACCGCCCCCGCCTCCGCGAGCACCGCCGTCACCGTCGACTTGCCGGCACCGATCCCACCGGTCAGACCCACCATTAGCATGACGTGGAGTCTAGGTGACCGAAAGGCGTGCCGGTCCGAGCGACGTAGGTAGGGTCTCACGTGTGAACCGGATTAACTCTGTGCCACGTCTACTCTCTGCGTTGCCTCTCGTTGTGGCACTGGCGATCACGGTGGCTCCCGCCCACGCAGCCGCCCAGTCCGCAGACTCCACGGGTTCCACCGGTTCCACCGGTTCCTCCGGGTCGACCGGGTCGACCGGGTCGACCGGGTCCTCGGGCTCGACCGGCTCACTGCTCGGCGAGAGCGGTCCGTGCAACAGCTTCTTCGGGAACATCCCCCCGGGTTCCCTCGGCCCCTTCCCCGTCACCGGATCGCTCGCGAACGCGACCAACTCGGTGCTCGACGCCACCGCATCCTCGGTTCGCCGATTCCCCCGATGGGTCACCGGGGCCGACGGCACCATCCCGGTCCTCAAGGGCGCCACGTCCGTACGCCAGCTGGTTACCGGGCCGACCAGCCCCGCGAAGACCGACGAGCTGTACGACATCCACGGCACAGACCTCGGGATCACCTTCACCCACGATGGCGAGACCATGGCCCTGTTCGGCGACACCTTCGGAGACTGCACTCCCACAGGCAACCAGTGGCGCTCCAACGTCATGCTCGCCACCGCCGGCGGGAGCCCCGAGAACGGGATGGACGTCCTCAGGGCGGTCCCCTCCGATCCACAAGGGAAGGCCACGGCACTCGTCCAGGGTGCGCACCAGTCCAACGGGACCGGCGAGGTCACCGTCATCCCGACCGCCGCGATCAGCACCGGTGATGACATGTACATGCGGGTCATGTCCGTGCGGGACTGGAACGCGCCTGGCGGCTGGAACACCAACTACTCCGCACTGGTGAAGTCCACGGACGACGGCGAATCGTGGACGGTGCTCACCGAGACGATGCGGCGCGTCACGGATTTCACCGGATGGAACCCGACAGTTCAGTTCGAACCCGCTCCGGACAGCGAGACCCTGCCGCCGGTGGACGGAGACCGCTGGTACGGGGCGCAGATGAGTGCGTTCCTCCTCGACGCTGGTCATCTCTATGAGTACGTGACCCCGTCCGGTCGTCAGGGTCCTGCGATGCTCACTCGGGTTCCGATCGGGCAGATCGAGGACCCCGCCGCGTACGAGTGGTACGCGGGCCCGGGCGCGGGCTGGACCGACGAGCCGACCGGGTACGACGTCATCCCGGCACGCGTCGAGGAACTCTCGGTGCAGTACAACGAGCACCTGGACAAGTACATCGCCGTGACGCCCTCGCCGACGGGCGTCGTCTCCATGCGGGTGTCGGAGAGCCCCTGGGGACCGTGGTCCGAGCCCCAGACCATCGTCGATCGAAGCATGTTCCCGAACGGCTACGCACCGATGATCCATCCCTTCACCACGGACAACGACAGCCGGTACCTGTACTACACGCTCTCCACCTGGGACGCGTACAACGTCTTCCTACTTCGCACCGACCTCGACGAGTTCGACTTCGCCGCTCCGGACGCGGACCCCCGGACCACCGTGGAGTCCCGTGTCACGGTCAGTACCGCGGCGGAGTCCGGAGCCATCGACGACCGCGGTGTGATCGACGAGGAGCGCCTCGAGGAGATCGCGGAGGTCGAGCCCGCCGTCGCCGAGCCGATCGTCGAACCGCCCGGTCGTTGATCGATCGCTGCGCGCCACTCCCGCGTGTCGGGCACACCCCCGCCGACGCCCGTGAGTCCTCGGGGATACGAGGCAGGGTGGTCACCGCCCCGATCTCACCCGCTCCGACATCCACCGCGATGACCCCGGGAGCGGGACGGTCGGTGCGGGCGGCCTCCTCGCCCCGGCATGACGCGCCACCAGCCAAACCCGGGAGCTCGCATCGCCAAGGGTGCTCACCCGTCCGGCGCGCAAGGCGGCACTTCCGCACTGCGCACGTCACAGACCGGCCACCGCCACCGGAGCGCACCGGGGATAGACGGAGCGGCCCCGCACCGGATACCGGTGCGGGGCC
>NZ_JAALDT010000269.1:0-2135 GCF_014144995.1 Dietzia sp. DQ11-71
CGGCCAGGAGGGCCAGCTCATCGACGGCCCCGCGGTCGAGGTCAAGAAGGGCAAGCCGCCGCGTACCCACTGGGACATGCTGCTCGAGCGTCGCTCCCTGGAGGAGCTCGAGGAGCTGCTCAAGGAGCGGATGGACCTGCTCAAGAAGCGGCGCCGCGCCGGTGCGCGGTAGGTAGTACCGAGCGGTCACCGGATATCACCCGGTGGCACCGGAACGCCCCGGCCCCGCAGGGCCGGGGCGTTCTCCTGTATCCGGGGTCGGTGTGCGGCCGGAGCCGGCGCGCACCGGGTCAGCGGCCGACGAGGCCCTTGAGCTGGTGTCGACGCTTCTCCCAGCCCCAGCGGGCCACGTTGACCGCGGCCTCGCGGAAGATCGACTCGCTCATCTTGGACTGACCGACGGTGCGCTCGGTGAAGGTGATGGGCACCTCCGTGACCCGGCGCCCGTTGTTCAGCAGGCGCCACGTCATGTCGATCTGGAAGCAGTAGCCCTTGGACTTGATGGCGTCGAGGTCCAGCTCGGCCAGGGCGTCGGCCCGGTAGGCGCGGTAGCCGGCGGTGATGTCCTTGATGCCCACGCCCAGCATGACCCGGGAGTAGACGTTGCCGCCGCGGGAGATGACGTGGCGCTGCCACGGCCAGTTGACCACCGAGCCGCCGGGGACGTAGCGGGAGCCGATCGCCAGGTCGGCGCCCCCGTCGACGGCGGCGAGCATCGCGGGGAGCCGCTCGGGCGGGTGGCTGCCGTCGGCGTCCATTTCCACGAGCACGGTGTACCCGCGCTCGAGACCCCAGCGGAACCCGGCGATGTACGCGGCCCCGAGCCCCTGCTTGCCCTCGCGGTGCATCACGGTGATGCGCCCGCGCGGGTCCTCGGTGGCGAGCCGGTCGGCGACCTCGCCGGTGCCGTCGGGGCTGTTGTCGTCGGCGATGAGGACCGACACCTCGGGGGCCGCGGCCAGCAACCGCTCCACCACGCCGGGCAGGTTGTCCCGCTCGTCGTAGGTCGGGATGATCACCAGGGTGCGCGCGGACGGCGCGTGTTCGCCCGGCGTCGTCGGATCGGTCACTTACTTCTCCTCGGTTCGGGTCGCGGGTCGTTGCCGGGTGCGGACCAGCGCCCATGCCAGTGCGACGAGCCCGATGAGGCAGCTCACCGCCTGCGGGATGCCACCCAGTCGGGTTGCCATCGTACCGGCCCCGCCCACCTCGACCTGCGCCGCCAGCACCGCGGGCTCGAAGATGCCGCTCTCGGCGCGGACGTCGCCGTCGGGGCCGATGACGGCGCTGACCCCGCTGGTCGCGGCGATCAGCACGGGCACGTCGTGCTCCACGGCCCGCACCCGGGACATCGCGAGTTGTTGGTACGTCATGGGTGAGCGGCCGAAGGTGGCGTTGTTGGTGGGGACGGTGAGGATCTGCGCGCCGCGGGAGACGGGCTCGCGGGCGGCGGCGTCGAAGGCGACCTCGAAGCAGATGGCCACGCCCAGGTCCACCCCGCCCGCGGTGACGACGTGGTCGCCGTCGCCGGGGATGAAGTGCCCGGCGGTCCGGGCGATCGGGAACAGCGCCTCGAGCGGCTCGCGCAGCGGGAGCCACTCCCCGAACGGCTGGATGTACTTCTTGTCGTGGCGGTCGACCACCGGGTCCTCGGCGGGGTCGGAGGAACGGCCGTCCCACACGAGATAGGAATTGTGGGCTTCGCGGCCCTCGCCGGTGGGCAGGACGGTGCCCACGAGGATCGGTGCGTCCAGGCGTCGGGACAGGGCGGTGATCTGGGCGGCGGCGAGCTGGTCGGCCAGCGGCGAGATGTCGGACGCGTTCTCCGGCCACAGCACGAAATCCGGCGGGGCCTCGGTGCCGGCCTCGACATCGTCGGCGTACTCGGCGGTGACGCGCAGGTGGTTCTCGAGCACCGCGCGGCGTTGGGCGTTGAAATCCAGGCCGAGGCGCGGGACGTTGCCCTGGATCACGGCGACCTCGACTGTGTCGGTGGGCTCGCCGCCGGTCGGAGCGAGGGATGCGACGGCGACCAGGCCCGCGGTCACCAGGGGCACCGTGAGCAGGCCGGTGGCGGCGCGGACGGGTCGGTCACGGCGCGCGAGGAGCAGGACGGCGACGCCGATCGCCGCCCC
>NZ_JAALDT010000026.1:0-10176 GCF_014144995.1 Dietzia sp. DQ11-71
GCGGCCCAGGACCCCCGGGCACGGCGCGTGTCGGCGGACTCCGGCACCGCCGACGGCGGCTCCGGCTCGGGCGGGTCCGGCTCCGACGAGCACTGGGCTCGCGGACTGCAGCGCGCCGTCATGACCGGCGTGTCGTACATGATCCCCTTCGTCGCCGCCGGCGGGCTCCTGCTCGCACTGGGATTCCTGTTCGCCGGGTACGACGTCGCGTTCGTGTGGGAAGAGCTCGCCACCGGGTTCTCACTCACCGACCTGCCCGGGGAGGTGTGGTACCTCGACGGCGAGATCGTGTCCGCCGGGACCGCCGGGGCCGAAGCCCTCACCCACTCCGGGCTGCGGCTCTACATGGGAGCCGTGCTGTTCGCGATCGGCCAGGCCGCGATGGGCTTCATGATCGCCGTGCTTTCGGGCTACATCGCCTACGGCCTGGCCGACCGTCCCGGCATCGCGCCGGGCTTCGTCGGCGGTGCGCTGTCGGCGACCCTCGGTGCCGGGTTCATCGGTGCGCTCGTCACCGGCATCCTCGCCGGCTACCTCGTGCGGTGGATGACCACCTGGAAGACCCCGCGGTGGCTCGCCGGCCTCATGCCGGTGGTGCTCATCCCGCTCATCGGCTCGCTGGCGATCGGCCTGCTGATGTTCCTGCTGCTCGGCCGTCCGCTGGCCTCCCTGACCTCCGCCATGGAGTCGTGGCTGGGCGGCATGACCGGCTCCTCGGTGATCCTGCTGGGCGTCATCCTGGGTCTGATGATGTGTTTCGACCTGGGCGGGCCGATCAACAAGGCGGCGTACACGTTCGCCACGGCCGGGCTGGTCGCCGACAACCCGGCGACGCTGCGGATCATGGCCGCGGTGATGGCCGCCGGCATGGTTCCGCCACTGGCGATGGGCTTGGCGACCGTCGTGCGCAAGCGCCTGTTCAGCCCGGTGGAGCAGGAGAACGGCCGCGCCGCGTTCCTGCTGGGCGCCAGCTTCATCACCGAGGGGGCGATCCCGTTCGCCGCCGCCGACCCGCTCCGCGTCATCCCGTCGATGATGGCCGGTGGTGCTGTGACCGGTGCGCTCATCATGGCGTTCTCGGTCGAGTCGTACGCGCCCCACGGCGGGCTGTTCGTGGTGTTCGCCATCAACCCGGTCTGGGGCTACCTCCTGGCGATCCTCGCCGGCACCCTCGTCGCGTGCGCGGCCGTGGTGGTCGCCAAGACCACCCGCCGCGAGCCCACCCCGGCCCCGGCCGCCGCAGCACAGCCGGTCGCGGCCTGACACCAGAGCCTGCACGATGACGGGGGAACCCCCGGCACCGGAATACACAGAGGAGACGCCATGCCCAGCACCACCGTCATCGTCGGATCGGCCGAGGGCCTCCACGCCCGCCCCGCGGGGATCATCGCCGAGGCCGCCGAGAAGTACGAGACCGACATCGAGATCGCCTACGACGACGAGGAGGCCGACGCCGCGTCCGCGATGCTCATCATGGCGCTCGGCGCCGAGAAGGGCGCCACGGTGACCGTCAGCGGAGAGGACGCCGACGCGGTGGCCGAGATCGCCGCGCTCATCGAGCAGGATCTCGACGCGGAATGACCGTCCTGGTCGTGGGATCCGGCGGGTATCTCGGCTCGCGCCTGGTACCCGCCCTGCTCGCCCGTGGTCACCGCGTCCGGGCCGGCGTCACGGACCCCGGCCGTGCCGCGACGCACCCCTGGTCCGATCGGGTCGAGACCGTGCGCTGCGACGTCCTCGACCCGGCGAGTCTCGCGGCGGCCCTCGACGGGGTCGACGAGGTGGTCTACCTGGTCCACCGGATGGGCGGCGGCGCCGACTTCCGCCGCGAGGACGCCGAAGGCGCGGAGGCGATGCGCCGGGCGATGGCCGCCGCCGGCACGGAGCGGTGTGTCTACGTCTCCGGATTGGCCCCCTCGGGGGACGACCGCCTGCCGCTGTCCAGGCACATGGCGTCCCGGCTCGAGGTGGAGTCGCTGCTCTCCGCCGGGCCCACGCCCGTGTTCACGCTGCGGGCCGGGGTGATCCTGGGCGCGGGCTCGACGAGTTTCGAGGTCCTCCGCACGCTCTGCGAACTGCTCCCCGTCCAGCCGGTGCCCCGGTGGATGCGGCACCGGAGGGTCGAGCCCGTCGCCGAACGGGACGTCGTGGAGGCCCTGTGCCATGCCCTGGACGGTGAGCCCCGGACCGGCCACGCGGCCCTCGGCTGCGGCGAGGCCCTGACCTATCCCGCACTGCTCGCGCGCTACTCCCGCATCGCCGGGTTGCCGACGGTGCGCCTCCCCGTGCCCGGGGTGCCGTGGGACCTCGTCGCCGCCGGACTGGCACCCCTGGTGGATCAGGACGGAGCGACGGTCAGTGCGCTGATCGAGAGCCTGCAACACGACATGGTGGTCGACGATCCCGCCGCGGGGCTGCTCCCCGGGGACTGGGAGATGACGGGGATCGACGAGGCGATCCGGGTCGCGCTCGCCGACGTTGCCGACTAGGAGGGATGTCCAACGCGGCCACCGCCGATGCGACATCCGCCGACCCGCTTAGGTAACCTCGATCACAACTGACACTCGTCAATCCGCGAGAGTCTCGAGATCGAGGCCCGAGACGACCGCCCGAGGAAACAAAGAGGTCGCGCATCATGACGTCGCGTATCGCCACCCCGCCGGTCGCCCCGGGCCGTGAGGCCCTGTTCCGTCCCATCGAGGTCCGGTCACTCCACCTGGCCAATCGCCTCGTCATGTCCCCCATGACGCGCATGGGATGCCCCGACGGCCTGCCGGACGAGGTCAATCGCGACTACTACGCCGACCGTGCCGCAGGCGGAACCGGGCTCGTCGTCACCGAGGGGATCGGCGTCGACCACCCGACCTCGGTCGACCATTCGTGGATCCCCCGCCTCGACACGCCGGAATCCGTATCGGCCTGGCATGTGGTGACCGACGCCGTCCACGCCGCCGGCGGCCGGATCATCGCCCAGCTCTGGCACGTCGGCCCGCTCTGGGGCGCGAACGCCCGCTTCGACCGGGCCCACCGCGACCGGCTGATGGAGATGCACCCCATGCGCCCGTCCGGCCGGTGGGGAACCCCGGGCGTCACCACGTACTCCGAGCGCAGCGTCGCCCGCTGGTCGCCCGAGGTGCCGCCGATGACCGACACCGACATCTCCGAGGTCATCGACGCGTTCGCCCGCTCCGCGCGCCTGGCGATGGAGGCCGGTTTCGACGGCGTGACGCTGCACGGCGGCCACGGGTACCTGCTCGACGCGTTCGTCTGGGCCGACACCAACCGTCGCACCGACGACTGGGGCGGTAACCTGGCCGCGCGCAGCCGCTTCCCCGCCGCGGTCGTGTCCGCCGTCCGCGCCGCGATCGGCCCCGACGCGCCGCTGTTCTACCGCTTCTCCCAGCACACCCAGCAGGACTACACGGTCCGCAAGGCGACCACTCCCGACGAACTGGGCGTCTACCTGGGCGCACTCGCCGAGGCCGGGGTCGATCTGCTCGACGCCTCGACCAGGCGGTTCAGCGACGCGGCATTCCCCGACCTGGGAGGTGACGACGGCGAGGTGACCCTGGCCGGATGGGCCCGCCGGCTCACCGGCCTGCCGTCCGGCGCCGTGGGCGGGGTGGGGATCGGGACGTCCCTGCGCGAGCAGAAGTCGGGCAAGCCGGCCATCGCCGCGGACAACATCGATGCGGTCGTGGAGTGCATGGAGCGCGGCGAGTTCGACCTCATCTCCGTGGGTCGTCTGCATTTGGCGGATCCGTCGATCGCCGAGGTCCTGCGCACGGCCGGGCCACTGCCCGAGTTCGTGCGCGAGGTGCACGAGATGCCGCTGCGCTCCCCCGCCTGACCTGCCGCGCCGGGTTTCCGGCAGCGCCAGACGAACCCTGGCCGGGCCGCCGAAACGGGACTAGCCTTCGGCCATGACCGTCACCGACGAACTGCTTGAGGCCGCCAAGGCCTACCAGGCCGACTTCGACAAGGGCGACCTGCCCATGCCGCCCGGGCGGAAGATCGCCGTGGTGGCCTGCATGGACGCCCGTCTCAACCCGTACGGCCTGCTGGGCCTGACCGAGGGCGACGCGCACGTCATCCGCAACGCCGGCGGGGTCGTCACCGACGACGTCCTGCGCTCGCTGACGATCAGCCAGCGTCTGTTGGGTACCGAGGAGATCGTCCTGATCCACCACACGGACTGCGGGATGCTCACCTTCCGCGACGACGACCTCAAGGACCGGATCGAGTCCGACACCGGCCTGCGGCCCCGCTGGGCGCCGGAGTCGTTCCCCGAGCCGGAGGCCGACGTGCGCCAGTCGATCGCCCGCGTCGAGTCCGATCCGTTCCTGCTGCACAGCACCGCTGTCCGCGGTTTCGTCTACGACGTCGGCACCGGGGAGTTGCGCGAGGTCGCCCGCGCGTGACGCGGACCTGCTGATGCCCCTTCCCGGGGAAGGGCGATCGCGCTAAGTTGGAGGTTCTTTCATCCCGCGCCGAACTGTCCCGGCGATCCCGCACGGAGCCCCGCAGTGTCCACACACACTCACTCAGCCGAGACCACTCGTTCCGTCAACCCGTTTCGGGTCGCCCTGCTCGTCGGCGGCCTCATAGCCGTGGGCTTCGGCGTCGCTGTCCTCTTCTGGCCCGCGAAGACGGCAGTTGCCGTGACCGGGGTGCTGGCCGTCTACGCGATCGCGGCCGGCGTCGTCTACATCGCCGTGGCGGCCGTCGCCAGGTGGCAGAGCACGGGTAGCAGGATCGGCCCGCCCTCCTCGGAGTGCTGTTCATCCTCGCCGGCGCCTATGCGTTCGCCTCTCTCCAGGAGTCGGCGGCGTTCCTCGCTCTCTTCGTCACGGTCATGATCGGCGTCATGTGGATCGTCGAGGGCTTCACCGCACTGTTCACCCTCGGCGAGACCGGTTCCACCGCGGTGACGATCCTCTTCGCGATCATCTCCGTCCTCGCCGGATTCGCGCTGCTCAGCACCCCGGTGTGGGGCGCGGGGTTCCTCTGGTGGCTCTTCGCGATCTCCCTCGTCGTCCTCGGCGTCCTCAACGTGGCCCGCGCTTTCCCACTGAGGGGCTGACGGCCGGACCACCCAAACCCGCCTCCCCGCACGCGGGCACCCCGGGAGATGTTCCAGAGACCGGTAGCGCACCGGTCGAGCCCAGTGCGGATCGCTGTTAACCTCGGCCCCGGCGCACCGGTTGTGACCCGGATCGCCTCATCACCCCGACGAAAGGACTCCCCTGCAATGGGTTCAGACGCTCTCGGTTCCCTCGGTTCTCTCGCGGCGGGCTCCCTCGCCGCCCCGCTCCTTGGTTCGCTCGGTCTCGGCTCCCTTCTCCAGGGGGCCGGCAGTGACGTCGGCAGCGCGACCGACTCTCTGACCGGGCTGCTGCCCACGGACCTCCTCGGCGGCCTCTCCTGACCCGGACGGGATACACGCAAGACCCCGGGACGCAGTTCTTCGTCCCGGGGTCTTCTGTAGCGCGCGCCGGAGATCGGCGTCACGAAGGCGTCAGGTGTGTGCGCCCTCGGCCTGCTGCTCGTCGGAGTACATGGACGTCTTGCTGGTCTCGGGGGCGAGGATCAGCGAGATGATGGTGAGCACGCTCAGGCCGACCAGGTAGTAGCCGACGTAGGCGACCGAGTAGTTCTGCACCAGCCACACCGCGACGAACGGGGTCAGCGCCGCGCCCAGGATCGCGGAGAAGTTGTACGACACTCCCGAGCCCGTGTAGCGGGTGTGGGTGGGGAACAACTCGGGAAGCACCGCGGACATCGGCCCGAACGTCAGCCCCATGAGGGTCATGCCGACGCACAGGAAGAGCAGCATCCGCACCACGTCAAGGTTCTCGCCCGTACCCATCGCGTCCGGGTCGAGCCACCAGCCGAAGCTCAGGCCGAACAGGATGATGGCGGCGGTGACGCCGATGAGCATCCGACGGCGGCCCAGCCTGTCGGCCAGCAGGCCGGCCACCGGGACGAACGCGGCGAACAGGACGATCGCGATCACCTGGATGATGAGGAACGACCGGTACCCGTATCCGAGCCCGCCGGCGTCCGCGCCGCCGATCGCGAACGACAGGATCCATGTGGTCATGAGGTAGAACAGGCCATACGTGGCCAACATGATGAACGTGCCGAGGATGATCTCCCACCAGTTGCGGCGGAAGACCTCGGAGACCGGGGTCTTGACCCGCTCGTTGTTGGCGATCGCCCGGGCGAAGACCGGCGTCTCCTCGATGCGGAGCCGGACGTAGAGGCCGACGGCGACCATCACGATCGACAACAGGAACGGCAGGCGCCACCCCCACACCAGGAACGGGTCGCCCAGTTCCGCAGCGGTGGAATCGTAGGAGAACCAGATCGTGAGCAGCAGGAAGATGCCGTTGGCCAGGATGAAGCCGAACGGGGCGCCGAGCTGCGGCCACATGGCGGCGAACGCACGCTTGCCCGGCTGCGCCGTCTCGGAGGCCAGGAGCGCCGCACCCGACCACTCGCCACCCAGGCCGATGCCCTGGAAGAAGCGCAGGATCGTCAGCATCGCCGGCGCCCAGAGACCGATCTGGTGGATCGTCGGCAGCAGGCCGATGAGGAACGTCGCGATACCCATGGTCAGCAGCGCGCCGACGAGGGTGACCTTCCGGCCGAGACGGTCCCCGTAGTGACCGAAGACGATGGACCCGAGCGGCCGCGCGATGAACGCCGTACCGAAGGTGGCCATCGAGGCCAGCAGAGCGGTGCCGGAGTCACCGCCTGCGAAGAACAGCAGCGGGAAGACCGACACCGCGGCCGTCGCGAAGATGTAGAAGTCGTAGAACTCGATCGTGGTCCCGATGAGCGAGGCGAGGATGATCCGGCGCCGGGGCACCGGCTCGGCCGAGATCGTCTCGGGGACCGCGGTACCCGTCCCGTGGGGCCCTGTGGACCCGTCCGGCGTTGCCATGTTCCTCCTAGGACGTCTGAACAGCGCATCTACTGTCGACCACCGACCGGCGACCGCGACAAGCGTAGGCGGCCAGGTGATGTGGGTCACCCTGCCCGGTGGTGGCTGTGCACGTGGCACAGATCAGCCCGTCGATTTTCGCGATCGTTGCGCACGGTGTCCAATCCTTCCCCCGCCGCCGGGGCGTGCGGGGGTGGTGCGGGTGATGCGGCGTGCTGGCGAGGCGGCGCGCAGGGGTGGTGCTGGTGATGCCGTGCGCCGGGTCAGCGCGTCCGGTAGTGGGAGTACGCGGTCCCGCCGGCGAAGACGCGATGGGCGGCGAGCTCCAGGTCCAGCGTCGTGTCCGGGGGCAGCGCGCGCAGTCCGCCGCCCACGACCCTGGGGACGACGAACAACCGGAGATCCGAGACCAGCCCCGCGCGGATCGCCGCGCCGGCCGTGGTGGGTCCGAAGATCTCCACCTCGCCCGGCGCCTCATCGACGATGCGGCGCAGAGTGTCCAGGTCGAGTCGCGGGACGAGGCGATCACGATCGGACACGAGGTCGTCCGCGGTCAGTCTCGAGGACACCACGGTGCGCGGTATCGCCTTCCACCGCTCCGCGAACTCGTGCTCGTCGGGGCTCCACGAGTCGTCCTCGGGTGGGGACTGCCAGTACTCCATCAGTTCGTACGTCCGCCGGCCGAGTACCTCGTGGACGACGGGCCCCAGGCGTTCCACGTGGAACCGGAACACCTCGCCGCTCGGGGCGGACCAGTTGAAGTCGCCACTCGCGTCCGCGGCGTACCCGTCGACGGAGACGGTAGCGGTGTAGGTCAGTGTGCCCATGGCCGTCCTCCAGCCCTCGTCCGTGATGTGGACGGTCGTGATGAGGGCAGTGTAGTGCCGTGCGCAGGCTCCAGACTGAGCGTTTCCCGCGATTCGGTGTCCGGGACCCGCACCGGCGTCGGGTCAGTCGGACACCGCTCGGTCGGCGTCGCGGCGCTCCCGCTCCTGCGCCTCGGCGATGGCCTGACGTGCGTAGACCCACCGGGCGGTGGTGTTGAGGTGCGAGCGGTGGTCACCGATGTGCAGTCCCCAGGACAGCAGGGTGATGACGCGGTTCCGGAAGCCGATGAGGAATGCCAGGTGCACCACCAGCCACAGAACCCAGGCGAGGAAGCCGTGGAGCTCGAGCGGCCCGATCTTGGCCACCGCGCTGTAGCGCGACACCGTCGCCATCGACCCCTTGTCGAAGTACTTGAACGGCGGGCGCCCGGACGGGGACCGTCCCCCCTCGACCTCGCGGACGATCTGCTTGGCGACGTATTTGCCGCCCTGGATCGCGACGGGGGAGACGCCCGGCAGGTTGTCGAGGTTGATCATGTCGCCGATCACGAAGATCTCCGGGTGCCCGGGCAACGAGAGATCGGGATTCACCAGGACGCGGCCCGCCCGGTCCACCTCGGCGCTGGTCTGGTCGGCGAGCATCTGGCCCAGTGGGCTCGCCTGGACGCCGGCCGACCAGATCTTGCAGGTCGAGTCGATCCGGCGGAGCGATCCGTCGGGGTCCTTGACCTCGATTCCGCTGTAGTCCACATCGGTCACCATGGCGTTGAGCTGGATCTCCACACCCAGTTCCTCCAGCCGCCTGCGGGCCGCGTTGCCGAGCTTCGGCCCGAAGGGCGGCAGGACGGCGGGGGCGGCGTCGATGAGGATGATGCGGGCCCGGCCCGGGTCGATCCGGCGGAAGCTGTTCTTCAGGGTCCGCTGCGCCAGCTCCGCGATCTGTCCGGCCATCTCCACGCCCGTGGGACCGGCGCCGACCACCACGAACGTCAGGAGGCGACGACGTTCCGCGTCGTCCTCGGTCACCTCGGCCTGTTCGAAGCAGCCCATGATCCTGCTCCGCAGTTCCAGGGCGTCATCGATGGACTTCATGCCGGGAGCCCAGCGCTCGAAGTGGTCGTTCCCGAAGTAGGACTGGTTCGCGCCGGCGGCGACGACGAGGCTGTCGTACTCGAGTTCGAAGTCCACGTGCCCGGCGGCCGCGTGGACGGTCCGCGCGGCCACGTCGATCCGGTCCACCTCACCGAGGGCGACCGTGGCGTTCTCCTGATCGCGGAGGACCAACCGGGTGGAGGGCGCGATCTCCCCGACCGACAGGATTCCGGTCGCCACCTGGTACAGCAGGGGCTGGAAGAGATGGTGGCCGGTCCTGGCGACCAGGGTGACGTCCACGTCCGCCTTGTCGAGGGCGCGGGCGGCGGCGAGGCCTCCGAAACCCGACCCGATGATGACGACGCGGTGGCGACGATCCGCCGGGGCCTGAGCACCCGTCACCGGATGAGAGTTCATGGTCATGGCGCCTCCTCGACCCACTACTGTCCGGGTTCCGAGCCCCGCGGGGCCCACTCCCGCCGATCCTAGACCGCCCGACCGGGCCGGGGTCCCGAGCCGCCGAACCGTGCTGGACCGGAGTCAGACCCAGTCCGCGAGCGTCGGCGCGTATCGGCGGAGCACGCGGGTCACGACTAGCAGGATCACCACGAGGATCCCGACCCACAGGACGGTCAGACACCAGCCCGCGAGGACGTCGCTGGGGAAGTGGACCCCCAGGTAGACGCGGGACGCGCCAACCGCGAGGACGTAGACCACCGCCACCGCGAGCGCGGCCCACCGGTACCGGCTGCCCCAGGTCAGGACGACCAGCGGCGCCGCGAGCGACATCGACCCCATCGCGTGCCCACTGGGGAAGGAGAAGGTGTTCTCCGCCGACAGGTGCTCCCAGAAATCCGGGCGCGATCGCTCGAAGGCCGGCTTGAGGGCGACGTTGAGCCTGGACGACCCGTACACCGCGGCCAGCACGAGGAAGGCGCCCCCGAATCTGCGCAGGACGCACAGCAGCAGCGCGATCACGACGGAGGCCGCGAGCACGAACTGTCCGCCGAGGTAGCTCGCGGTCTCCGCCGCGGCCGTGAGCCAGGGCGTCGTCGCCCCGTGCACCCACATCATCACCGGCCGGTCCAGGGAGACGGTCTCGTCGTCGGAGACGGCGAACGCCAGCCCGGCGAAGACCGCCAGGAGGACCAGGAGGAACCCGGCGCCCGCCGCCGGTGCCCTCCACCGGGACGCCCCGGGGGAGGGCCGGGGGTCGCCGTCGTCGATGGTCATCGCCCCAGCGTAGGGACGCGCACCGGGAAAATCAGGAAAAACTACTGCCGGGCGCCGCGGTGGTGACCGCTCCGT
>NZ_JAALDT010000270.1:0-2404 GCF_014144995.1 Dietzia sp. DQ11-71
ACATGGCCGACGTGCTCCCCGCGCGAGCGGGGATGGTCCCCGCCACCACCTGACCACCTCGCCAGGCTCGGGGTGCTCCCCGCGCGAGCGGGGATGGTCCCGAGGACTGTCGTACCTGCGGGGCACAATTCGAGTAGTCCCCGCGCGAGCGGGGATGGTCCGACGGCGGACGTGGCGATCGCGGTGCGGCCGTGGTGCTCCCCGCGCGAGCGGGGATGGTCCCAGCAGGGCTTGCGCCCACAGGGTGAGGTTGAAGGTGCTCCCCGCGCGAGCGGGGATGGTCCCGAGGACTGTCGTACCTGCGGGGCACAATTCGAGTAGTCCCCGCGCGAGCGGGGATGGTTCTACCTCGGCTTGCAGTACACGGCTGGCGCCGCTGTGAACCCATTGCGAGCGAAAGGGATCGGCAGTGATCGAGTTCTACTGGAATTAGCCAACGTGTTTGCAGCAACGCTATTCCTGCCTTGTAGGGCTGGCAACCTAACCGCGCGGCGCGCGTAACCAGAGTGCGTCGACAGTGGGACCGTCTACGCGGCGACCCCGGACGCCACCGCGTTCCTCGACCGCGTCATGAGGTGATCGCGGGGCCGGCGGCCGCGCGGCCAGGGCGTGGGGCTGGGGTCGCGGGCCGGGTGTGGGGCCGGGGTGGCCGGGCGGCCACCGCTACCCCCATCTACACCGGGTGTCCATATGTGGCGTTTCATAACTGCTGGCCAACGGCATCGGGGCGGGGCACGGCAATGTGACACCCGTCATAATTGTTACCGACTTGTCACCCAGCGCGATTTCAGGTTAGAGTTTCGCCATCGCCGCGCGGGGATGTTTCAGGGACTCCCCGCGCGGCTGACTTAATTTCGGACGACGGTGGGATTCCTAGAACCTGTTCTAGTAGCGTGGACGTCATGAGCGCCCTCGACTTCGAGTCCACCAGCAAGACCATCACCGCCGGCCGCTTCGAGCTGCACTACCACGAGGCGGGCGAGCAGAGCGTCGCCGAGCCCGAGAGCGCGGTCCCCGTCCTCTTCCTGCACGGATCCGGCCCCGGCGTGACCGCGTGGTCCAACTTCGCCGGCAACTTCCCCGTCTTCGCCGAGCGTTTCCACACCATCCTGCTGGACATGCCGGGATTCGGGAAGAGCTCCGACCTGGAGTGGGAGAAGGCCTACCCGCTCATCGCCGCCGAGGCTATCGACGCGTTCTGCGAGGCCAAGGGCATCGAGAAGGTCGACATCATCGGTAACTCCATGGGCGGCAACGTCGCCTGCGAGACCGCTCTGGCCTACCCGCACCGGGTCCGCAAGATGGCGCTCATGGGCCCCGGCGGCCTGGCCGCTCCCCTGTTCACGCCCGAGCCGAGCGAGGGATCGCGCCGGCTGTTCGAGTTCCTCGCGGAGCCGTCCGACAAGGCCATGGCAGCCTGGGTCGACACGATGGTCGGCAACAAGAAGGTGGTGGACGAGGACCTCATCCGCACCCGCACCGAGGCCGCCACCGCCCCGGGCGCCGTCGAGCGGATGTACTCCGTGTTCGGCTCGATCCTCAAGCCCGAGAACGCCTACACGCCGCTGTACGCCCGCGCCTCGCAGATCCGGCAGGAGACCATGCTCATCTGGGGCCGCGACGACCGCATGCTCCCCTACGAGCAGGCCCACTTCGCCTTCCGCCAGCTCCCGCGCGCCGAGCTCCACGCCTTCTCCCGCTGTGGCCACTGGGCGATGATCGAGCAGAAGGACAAGTTCGAGCGCCTCGTGATCGACTTCCTGCTCAACTGATCCGGCGGCCGTGCGGGCTGGGCGGCGGTGCGGGCGTGGTGGCCGGTCGGGGCAGTGCCGGGGCAGTGCCGGGGCAGTGCTGCGGCAGGGGCGAGGCGTTAGCCTCGGACCATGACCGACACGCCGCAGCCCGACCAGCCCGCCGTCGACCCGCAGACCGGCGAGGACCTGTCGTGGAAGCAGACCCCGGTGGCGATCGTCCTGCTCGACCGGCCCGCCCCCGGCCACGACGAGGTCGGTGAACTGCTCACCGAGATCTTCGAGGGGTCGTACGAGGTCGAGCGGGGCAGCGACGACGACCCCGCCACCGCCGTCTACGTCGAGGACGCGACGGTCATCGTGTCCGCGGTCGACGCGCCGGTGCCGGAGGCCATCGAGTACACGCGTGACCTGGCCGCCTGGAACGGCGGCGAGGCCGTGGTGGAGTCGCACCGGTCCCAGGTCGTCGTGGCCGCGTTCCGGTGGGGACCGATCGGGGACGACGGCGAGCCGGGCGAACCCGAGTACCTGGACCCCCGGCTCGACACGCTCCGTTGCGAGCTGGCGGTTGCGAACGTCACGGCGGCCCTGACCGCGCTGCCCGGCGCGGTGGCTGTGAGCGTGGGCGGCGCCGCGGCGACCCTGCCGGCCGG
>NZ_JAALDT010000271.1:0-2345 GCF_014144995.1 Dietzia sp. DQ11-71
TATTCGGCTCAGTCCGTGGTTATGTGCAGCCCGGCTGGGGACGTGCGGGCAGAACGGCTATTCCGACCCCTGCGGCTGCGCATAATCAGAGGTCTTGGAGGAAGTCGAGGAGCTGGTCTCCAGGTTTGAAGCGCGTTGATGCGGGGCTGGGATCGTCCAGTCGTTGCAGCACGGCTTCCTTGGCCGCGAGGTCGGCTTCGAGATACTGGTGGGTGACAGCTGGGCTGGAGTGGCCGAGCCACAGGGCGATGGTCGCCAGGTCGGCTCCCGACTGCAGCAAGTGCATGGCCGTGGTGTGGCGCAGCGTGTGCGGTGAGATGCGCTGGCCGCGCAGCGACGGGCACTTGTTTTCGGCAGCGGTGACGGCGCGATCGAGCCGGTCTCGTACGCCCGAGCGTGACATCGGTTTCCCGGCCCGGTTGGGGAACACCGGCGTCTCGGGTGCGGCATCAATCTTGCCCAGCCAGCCGCGCAGTTCGGAGGCGGTGTTCTTCCAGAGTGGGAGGACCCGTTCCTTGCGGCCCTTGCCGTGCAGATGCACTGCCGACTGTCGGTCGGTGAGCACGTCGCATACTTGGAGTGCGGTGATCTCGGAGACGCGGGCACCGGTGTTGTAGGTGACGGCGAGCAGAACCGCGTCTCGGCTCCCGCTCCAGGTGCTGCGATCTGGGGCTGCGAGGATCGCGGTCATCTGCTCGCGGGAGAGATAGCCCAGCACGGGCCGATCGAACCGTTTGGTGCCGATGGCCAGCACTCGGCTGGTGATCGGCAGCGATGCCGGGTCACGTAGGGCGGCATAGCGCATGAAGGAGTGAATCGCGGCGAGGCGCGCGTTGCGGGTTCGTGGACTGTTGCCGCGTGCGGTTTCAAGGTGATCGAGGAAATCCAAGACGACTGGGGCGTCCAGGTCGGCCAACTCAAGGGCGGCGGCTGGTTTGCCGGTACGCCGCTCGATGAAGCCGAACAACAGTTCAAACGCGTCGCGGTAGCTTTCCACAGTACGTGCGCTGACACCGCGTTGATCGATCAGGCGCCGCAAGAAAAAATCTTGCACCAACTGGGCGAATCCGATCTGCGGGGCCCTCATGACACACCACCGAGTGGGGAGTGCGCGAAACTTCCGAAGCGAGTGGCCACGATGTTCATCAGTTCCGGGACGGATGTGAGATACCAGTAGACGTCACGGACCTCGACGTGTCCGAGGTAGGTCGCCAGCACTGCGATTTTTGCGTCGACGTCAACGTTGTCGGCGTGCCAGGACTGAATACGCCGTACCACCATCCGATGCCGCAGGTCATGCAGCCGTGGGCTCCGGGTGCGCCCCGTCGCGCTCCAGCCCAGTTCTCGGCGCAACACGCTGAACGTGTGGTGGGCAGCCTTGTAGCTGACTCGGTCGCTGCGGTCGGTACGGAAGAACGCGTCGGTGGCGCACGGTGGCCCGTGGCGCTGTTCTCGTTCGGCCGTGTAATCGCCCATCGGCGGCAACGCGCTGGGGTGCATCGGTACCAGCCGGGCCCGGCCGCGTTTGCCGGCCCGGACCGTGAGCATGGCGGTGGCCAGATCGACGTCGTCGCACCTCAAAGCCAGTGCTTCGCTGATCCGCAGCCCGGTGCAGGCGAGCAGCCCGAACAGCGTCGCGTAGCAGTGTGGCCGTAACCCGCCGGCCGGGGCCAACCCGGCAGTGGCGCGCAGCAGGTCGCTGATCTCCTCGTCGGAGTAGACGTGTGGTGGTTTCCGGTGGCCGGCTGAACCGAGCAACCCAGGCGCCGGGACCTCGGTGGCGCCGTCCGCGGCGGCCAGGTGGCGCAGAAAACCGCGAACCGTCGTCAATCGGCGAGCCGGGTTGCGGGGATCGGATGAGAGAGTCGATGCCGCCCAATCCAGGCTCAACTCGAGCGGGATCGGACCCTTGTGACCCTTCTGATCCAGGTACCGGCCGAACGCCCGCAGTGCACGCTCCTGACTGGGCGAGCGGTAACCCAGGCCACGACGAAGCGCGATGAACTCTTCCACCCGCGGTGCCACCGTGCCCGTCATGACCGCGCCCCTGCATGAGGCCACGGAAGCGCGATCTCGCGCAGAGCCGCGACATCAACGGCTGCATAGATCCGTGTGGTGGCCAGTGACGCGTGGCCGAGCACGTCGGCGATCTCACGTAAGTTGGCCCCACGGTCGAGCAGTTCAGTGGCCAGCGAGTGTCGCAACAAGTTGCCGCCACACACTGGCGCATCGATGCCGGCGTTGTCCACCGCGCGCTGCACCGCACGGCCCACGATGCTGGTGCTGATCGGTGCGCCGACGCGCAGCCAATGCAGGACGAAGACCTCTCGAGCGTCGGTAGGGGG
>NZ_JAALDT010000272.1:0-1089 GCF_014144995.1 Dietzia sp. DQ11-71
GCGCCCGGCCAGGCGCAGCGGCGCGTGGGGGCGCGGCCGGATGAGAGACGGGCGTGGGCGAGGCGCCGAGGGCGGTCAGCGGGGCTGCTCGCCGATCGAGACCGGCCGCTTCCGGTCCGCCGACCACGCTGACCACGAGCCCGGGAACAACCGACCCGCCTCGATCCCGGCGACCTCCATCGCCGCCAACGCGTGGCAGGCGTGGATGCCCGAACCGCAGTACACGACCGCGTCGGACCCACTGGTCACGCCCACCTCGGCGAACATGCGGCGGATCTGGTCGGCCGGCAGGAAGCGGCCGCGCTCGTCGAGGAAGTCCCCGGTGGGCATGTTCACCGCGCCCGGAATGTGTCCGGCGCGCGAGTCCATCGGCTCGGTGCGGCCCTCGTAGCGCTCCGGGGTGCGGGCGTCGATGAGCACGCCCCGCTCGGGCCACGTCCCGGTGTCGTCGATACCGACGGTGAGCATGTGGTCCAGATCGAAGGTGAAGTCGCCGCGCGAGACCGGGTTCCCGGGCCCCACGGCGAGGTCCTCACCCTCCGCGATCCACGCCTTGAGCCCACCGTCGAGCAGGTAGACGTCCTTCTTGCCGGCCCAGCGCATGAGCCACCAGGCGCGGGCGGCCGACGTGTTGCCGCAGTCGTCGTAGATCACCACGCGACTGTCGTCGTCGATCCCGACCCGGCGCATCGCGTCCTCGAAGTCCTCGGGCGACGGGAGCGGATGACGCCCCTCGCGGACGTTGCGCTGCCCCGCGAGGTCGCCGGGCAGGTCCAGGTACTGCGCGCCGGGGATGTGGCCCGACCAGTAGTGCTCCCGGCCGTTCGCGTCCCCGAGCTGCCAGCGCACATCGAGGATCACCGGGGGAGGCAGCGTGACGACGTCCTCGATCAGCTCACGCGCCGTGACGAGGAGGGGGCTGACCTGGGTATCGGTGGCGGGGTCTGGGGTCACGTGTTAAGAGTAGTCCTTTCGCCGACGAGGTGACCCCCACCTACCGCGCCGCCGTGACGAGCTTCACGCGACCGTGGGGGTGCCGACAGAGCGAGACGGGCCCGACCACCATCCCCGGTGGTCGGGCCCGTCCGA
>NZ_JAALDT010000273.1:0-6247 GCF_014144995.1 Dietzia sp. DQ11-71
CGCGTCAGCCGCGTCAGCTGAGGCTGAGCGACTCGCCGTCCTCCGCCAGCGAGACCGTGACGGTGTCGCCGTCGCGAATGTCGCCCCCGAGCAGCGCCCGGGCGAGCTTGTCGCCGATCGCCTGCTGCACCAGCCTGCGCAGCGGGCGGGCGCCGTAGGCCGGGTCGTAGCCCCGGCGGGCGAGCCAACCCTTGGCGGCGTCGTCGACCTCCAGGACCAGTCGCCGGCCCTTGAGGCGCCGCGCGAGCTCGTCGATCTGGATGTCGACGATCGACTCGAGCTGCTCCTCGCTGAGTGCGTCGAAGGTCACGACATCGTCGAGGCGGTTGATGAACTCCGGCTTGAACGCACGCTTGACCGCGTCCATCATCTGCTCCCGCGATCCGCCCGCGCCCAGGTTGGAGGTGAGCACGAGGATCGTGTTGCGGAAGTCGACCGTGCGGCCCTGACCGTCGGTGAGGCGACCGTCGTCGAGCACCTGCAGGAGGATGTCGAAGACGTCCGGGTGCGCCTTCTCGACCTCGTCGAGCAGGACGATCGTGTACGGCCTGCGCCGCACCGCCTCGGTGAGCTGCCCACCGGACTCGTAGCCGACGTAGCCCGGAGGGGCACCGACGAGCCGCGAGACACTGTGCTTCTCGGAGTACTCGCTCATGTCGATGCGGACCATGGCCCGCTCGTCGTCGAACAGGAACTCCGCGAGCGCCTTGGCCAGCTCGGTCTTGCCCACGCCCGTCGGGCCGAGGAACAGGAACGACCCGGTCGGCCGGTCGGGATCGGCGACCCCGGCGCGCGCCCGGCGGACCGCGTCGGACACGGCGCGGACGGCCTCGCCCTGGCCGACGACCCGGCGGCCGATCTCGTCCTCCATGCGCAGCAGCTTCTCGGTCTCGCCCTCGAGCATCTTGCCCACGGGGATACCGGTCCAGGCGGAGACGACCTCGGCGACGTCCTCCGGACCGACCTCCTCCTTGAGCATCGCGCCGGCCGCGGCCTCGGACTCTTCAGCATCTGCGAGCTGCTTCTCCAGCTCCGGCAGCCGGCCGTAGCGGATCTCGGCCACCCGGGCGTAGTCGCCGTCGCGCTCGGCCTTCTCGGACTCGGTGCGCAGGGCGTCGAGCTCCTCCTTGATGAGCTGCACACCCTGGATGGCGGTCTTCTCGTTCTGCCAGCGGGCGGTGAGCTCGGCGAGCTTCTCCTTGGCGTCGGCCAGCTCGGCCTGCAGGGCCACCAGTCGATCCTTGGACGCCGCGTCGGTCTCCTTCTGCAGCGCCACCTCCTCGATCTCGAGCCGTCGGACGATCCGCTCGGCGGCGTCGATCTCCTCGGGCCGCGAGTCGATCTCCATCTTGAGGCGGCTGGCGGCCTCGTCGACGAGGTCGATCGCCTTGTCCGGCAGGAACCGCTGCGTGATGTAGCGATCCGAGAGCGCGGCGGCGGAGACCAGGGCGGAGTCAGTGATGCGCACACCGTGGTGCACCTCGTACCGCTCCTTGAGGCCGCGGAGGATCCCCACGGTGTCCTCGACGCTCGGCTCGCCCACGTACACCTGCTGGAAGCGGCGCTCCAGGGCCGCGTCCTTCTCGATGTACTTGCGGTACTCGTCGAGGGTCGTGGCGCCGACCAGCCGCAGCTCACCGCGGGCGAGCATCGGCTTGATCATGTTGCCGGCGTCCATCGAGCCCTCGCCGGTCGCTCCCGCGCCGACGATCGTGTGGATCTCGTCGATGAACGTGATGATCTGCCCCTCGGCCGCCGTGATCTCGTCGAGCACCGCCTTGAGGCGCTCCTCGAACTCGCCGCGGTACTTCGCGCCGGCGACCATCGACCCCAAGTCGAGCGAGAGCAGGGTCTTGCCCTTAAGGGACTCGGGGACGTCGCCCGCGATGATGCGACGGGCCAGCCCCTCGACGATGGCGGTCTTGCCGACCCCGGGCTCGCCGATGAGCACCGGGTTGTTCTTCGTGCGGCGGGAGAGGACCTGGACGACGCGCCGGATCTCGGAGTCACGCCCGATCACCGGGTCGATCTTGCCCTCGCGGGCACGGGCGGTGAGGTCCGTGGCGTACTTCTCGAGAGCCTGATACTGGTCCTCGGGGTTCTCCGTGGTCACGCGCGTGTTCCCGCGGACCGCCGTGAACGCCGCCTTGAGGGCGTCCTCGGCGGCACCGAGCTCCGTGAGGAGCTTGGCCGCATCGCCACCGGTGTGACCGGCCGCGATCCCGACGAGGACGTGTTCGGTGGAGACGTAGTCGTCGCCCATCTCCGCCGCGAGGGTCTGGGAGTAGTTGATGACGGCGAGGGCGTCCCGGTTGAAGTTGGGGGCGGCGAGCCCCGAGCCGGACGCCTTGGGGTAGCCACCGACGAGGCCCTTCGCCTGGGTCAGGGCGAGCTGCGGGTCCACCCCGCAGGCCTGGAGGAGGGGACCCGCGATCCCGTCCTGTTGTTCGAGCAGGGCCACGAGCAGGTGGCCCGGACGCACATCCGGGTTACCCGCCGCGGAGGCGGCTTGGACTGCGGCCGACAGAGCCGCCTGGGTCTTGGTCGTGGGGTTGAACTGGCTCATCGACCGGTCCTTTCTTCGACGTATTGTTGAGCGTACTGGAATCAATACCGGTTCCGTTTCGGCCGGACGCCTCGTACAACCTCCGCCTCCTTGAGTCTATTCCACTCAAGTAGAACGCCCGGATGTGAACGCCGTCACGATATAAGTACATTCCTAGACCTCTGGCGGCTCCCCCTCGACCGTCGCCCCCTCAACCCCCCAGGCAGAACTCGTGACCGACGTGCCCTTCCCCTCCCCTGTCCTGTCGATTGCGGATAGCAACCGGTAGCGCCATGGATCACTACAGTCCCCTGGCCCGCGCGACCAGGATCGCCATCTACGTCCTGGCGGTCACCGTCCCGGTGGTGATCGCCCTCGCGGTGGTCGGCACGACCCCGTACCTACTGGACAAGGTCCCAGAACGGCACCGCGACACGGTCGCGGCGATCGGAGAGGTCGCGGTCCGGCTCTCCGGTGGCAACGGCGGGATCTTCCGCGCCGGCGACGCCCGCGCCGTCGACACCACGATCCCCGGTGCCCCGGTGCCGCTGCGCGGGGAATGGTCGCCGCGACGCCCGGAGGATTTCCCGCCGCCGGCCGGGCTCATCGAGGGCGTCGACTACGCCGTCGAGACCACCGACGACGGGTACCTGGCCCACTGGCCGTGTGAGCACGAGATCCCGGTGCGGTCCTTCGATGCCCCACCGGGGAGCGAGACCGATCTGGCCTGGGCGGTGGATACGCTCGCCTTCTCCAGCGGGCTACCGCTGCGCTACACCGGACCAGGCGCTCCCGACCAGAAGGACGTGGAGGGTGCCCTGTCGGTGACGTACGGCGACCATCCGATGTTCCACACCCACGGCGCGGCGGGGGTCGGCGGCGGCGCGGTCTGGCCCCGGGGCCTCATCCTGCAGGGGACCGTCGTGATCCAACCCGGCCAGGTCAGTCCCGTTCCCGGAGACCCCTGGTCCCGAAGTCTGACCCTGCACGAACTGATGCACGCCGTCGGGATCGACCACGCCGGACCCCACCGTCCCGAGATCATGACGGAGGAGCGGATCGGCGAGATCCAGACGATCCTCGGCTACGGCGACCGGTTCGCGCTGCACATGGTCGAGTGCCACTGAGCCCGGGCATCGCCCGAACGAGGAATGCCGCCGACCCCGCGGGCCTACGCTCGCCTCATCTGACGACACCATCCCCGGAGGTTCCCATGTCCACCCGTCCCCGCCCCGCGGCACTGGCCGCCGCCACCGCCCTCGCCCTCGCCGCGCTGACCGGCTGCGGTGCGATGGACCCGAACAAGGGAGGAGACACCACCTGTGGCGACTACATGGAGATGGCGCCCGAGGACCAGCGCGAGGTGATCACCACCTTCCTCGACGAGAAGGGGCAGTCCGATCCCGCCGGCATGGAGGTCACGCTCAACCAGGAGGCGGCCAAGCTGTACTGCAGCACCGTGGGTCAGACCAGCGATCCGATCCGCAACGCCGAGACCGGGTGACCCCTGAGCATCTCACCCCGTACCCCCACCCGACCGGAGTCGCCACCCAGCCCGCTGCCCGACCGCTACGAATGAGTGGTGAGAATAGCGGCGGGCGAACCGGAGGTGCAGGGATGAGGAACGGCGTCGTCGTCGACATCGGCGGCAGTGGTACGCGGATCGGCGCCGTGGTCGACGGCCACGTGGTGGGCGTCCACGGGGCCGAGGTCGCGACGGCCGAGGACCTCGCCGCAGCGGTCCTCGCCGTCGACGACTCCCCCGCCGGCGTGGGCGTGTCCCTCAACGGCCACGTCGATGCGGACCGGGGACGAGTGGTGTCCTCGCGCGCCGCCGCCTGGGCGGAGGGCGACCTGCGTACCGAACTCGTGTCGCTGATCGACGCGCCCGTCTCCGTCATCGGCGACGGTGACGCCCATGCCCTGGCACTGACGCGACTGCCCGACGTGGAGTTCGGCGGGATCGCCATCTCGCTCGGCTCCTCCCTGGCGTTCGGTGCGCTCAATCACCACGGCGCGCTCATCCACCCGTGCGGCCACACCGGATGGGACCTCGGGCACTGGCGCATCGTCGGCGACGGCACCAACACCGAGGCCTGGTGGGGGCTCGGCGGTCACGGGCTGTACGACCTCGAGCGCGAGCACGGCGACGGCGCCGCCGAGATCTACGCCTACCGGCTCGGCTCGTTCCTCGTGGACGCCGTCCAGCTCTTCCGCCCTCAGACCGTCCTGCTCACGGGGGGCATCGTGGTCGGTCTGGGCAAGGCCCTGCACGGCCCGGTCGCCGAACAGCTCCAGTCCCTGCCGATCTCGGTGTCCACCCCTCGGGTGGTCTTCTCGCCGTCGCGGGACACCGCGCTGTTCGGGGCGGCCGTCGCCGCGGGGCTGGCCTTCCCCGAGCGACGCTGAGCCGACGCTCGTGGCCTGGCCCCGACACCCGGCCCGCACGTTCTAGTCGAGCAGCCCCCGCAGGTCGTCGGCGGTGAGCGCGGCCGAGAAGTGCTCACCGCTGTCCAGGACGGACGCGAACAGCTCGGCCTTGCGGCGCTGCAGCTCGACCACCCGTTCCTCGATCGTGTCCCGGGCGACCATCCGGTACACCAGCACCGGTCGTGTCTGGCCGATGCGGTGCGCGCGGTCGACGGCCTGGGCCTCGGTCGCCGGGTTCCACCACGGGTCCAGCAGGAAGACGTAGTCGGCGCCCACGAGGTTCAGCCCGACGCCGCCGGCCTTGAGGCTGAGGCAGAACACCTGCGCGCCGCCCTCGGTGAACTCACCCACGGCCCCCGCCCTGTCGGTGGTCCGGCCGTCGAGGTGCGCCACCGTGATCCCCTCTGCGCGCAGGCGGTCCACGACCGTGTCGAGGTAGGTGGTGAACTGGCTGAACACCAGCGCGCGGTGCCCCTCGGCCACCACCTCCCGCAGCGCGGCGATGAGCTCGTCGGTCTTGGCCGAGGCGACCCCGGCGTGGGCCGGGTCGATCAGCGAGGCGTCCAGGCAGAGACGCCTGAGCACGGTCAGCCCGGCGAGGATGCTGATCCGGTTGGCCTCGAAGTCGTCGAGCAGCGCCAGCAGGGACGCGCGTTGCCGCGCCAGTTCCCGCTCATAGAGCCGGCGGTGCGTGGCCGAGAGTTCGATCTCCATCACCGCATCGGTGCGCGGGGGCAGTTCGCCGGCCACGAGCTCCTTGCGTCGCCGGAGCAGGAAGGGCCGCAGTCGCCGCCGCAGCCGGTCCAGTGCGGCCGTGTCACCGTTCTTCTCGATGGGCGTGCGGTACTGGGCACGGAAGTCCTTGGCGTCGGGCAGGACACCGCGGCACGACAGCGCCGCGACCGCCCACAGCTCGGTGAGGTTGTTCTCCATCGGTGTGCCGGTGACCGCCAGTAGGAAGTCGGCCCGCAGCCCGGCCAGCGCTGCGAAGAGCTTGGAGGTGGGGTTCTTGGCCTGCTGGGCCTCGTCGAGGATCACGCCGGCCCACTCGATGCCGGCGTAGGACTCGGCGTCCAGCCGCAGGACCGTCGCCGAGGTCACCACGATGTCGTGCGCACCGGCGTCCTCGGCGACCGTGGTGCCGGACTTGGCCTCGGTCGCCGACCGCCGCGCCACGCGCAGCGAGGGCACGAACCGGCGGGCCTCGGCCTCCCAGTTGGGGACGACCGACGACGGTGCCACCACCAGGAACGGGCCGGGCGCCCCGGGGCC
>NZ_JAALDT010000274.1:0-6928 GCF_014144995.1 Dietzia sp. DQ11-71
CCCCGCACCGGATACCGGTGCGGGGCCGCTCTCAGATGCCTACTGTGCGATCACTCGCCTCCGGCGAGCTTCGCGCGCAGGGCGGCCAGCTGCTCGTCCGAGGCCAGCGAACCGCCGGTGGACTCGGCCGGAGCGGCCTCCGCCGCAGCCGGACGCGACGACGGGGTGGACTCCGACGAGTAGTTGGTCGGGGCGGCCTCGGCGGCCTCCGCAGCAGCGGCCCGACCCTTCTCGATCTGGGCCGTGTGCATCTTGTGGCGACGCTCGGCCTCCGCGTAGCGGTTCTCCCACTCCTCGCGCTGCTTCTCGAAGCCCTCGAGCCACTCGTTGGTCTCGGGATCGAAGCCCTCGGGGAAGATGTAGTTTCCGGCCTCGTCGTAGCTGTCGGCCATGCCGTACTTCGACGGGTCGAACTCCTCAGCATAGTCCTCGTCCGCCTGCTTGAGCGAGAGCGAGATACGACGACGGTCGAGGTCGATGTCGATGACCTTGACCATGGCGTCGTCGTTGACCGTGACGACCTGGTCCGGGACCTCGACGTGGCGCTCGGCCAGCTCCGAGATGTGGACCAGGCCCTCGATGCCCTCGTCGACACGCACGAAGGCGCCGAACGGCACGAGCTTGGTGACCTTGCCCGGGACGATCTGACCGATCGCGTGGGTCCGGGCGAAGTGCCGCCACGGATCCTCCTGCGTGGCCTTGAGCGACAGCGAGACGCGCTCGCGGTCCAGGTCGACGTCGAGGACCTCGACGGTGACCTCCTGGCCCACCTCGACGACCTCGGACGGGTGATCGATGTGCTTCCAGGACAGCTCGGAGACGTGGACGAGACCGTCGACCCCGCCGAGGTCCACGAAGGCACCGAAGTTGACGATCGAGGACACGACGCCCTTGCGGACCTGGCCCTTCTGCAGCTGGTGCAGGAACTCGGAGCGCACGGCCGACTGGGTCTGCTCGAGCCATGCACGGCGCGAGAGCACCACGTTGTTGCGGTTCTTGTCCAGCTCGATGATCTTGGCCTCGAGCTCCTGACCCACATAGGGCAGGAGGTCACGGACGCGGCGCATCTCCACCAGCGAGGCGGGGAGGAAGCCACGGAGACCGATGTCGAGGATGAGGCCACCCTTGACGACCTCGATGACGGTGCCCTTGACGGCCTCGTCCTTCTCCTTGAGCTCCTCGATCGTGCCCCAGGCGCGCTCGTACTGTGCGCGCTTCTTGGACAGGATCAGACGGCCGTCCTTGTCCTCCTTGGTCAGGACCAGGGCCTCGACCTCATCGCCCACCTCGACGACCTCACCCGGGTCGACATCGTGCTTGATGGAGAGCTCGCGCGAGGGGATAACGCCCTCGGTCTTGTAGCCGATGTCGAGCAGGACCTCGTCACGATCGACCTTGACGATCGTGCCCTCGACGATGTCACCATCGTTGAAGTACTTGATCGTGGCGTCGATGGCGGCGAGGAAGTCCTCAGCGGAGCCGATGTCGTTGACGGCTACCTGCGGGGACGTGGTGTTGGTGGTCATATGGTGGGGTGCTCCGGAGTGGATAGGAATCGTAGCGGACGGGAAGAAAGCGAGCGCGTACGCACGCGACCGTCAACTGTACGCTTCACACGTGACGTCCACAAACCCCCCAGGACATGGAGAGTCGGTCCGAGCCTCACGCATGTGGTGGGACTCGGAGGCGACGGATTACCACCATCACCACGGCGAGTTCCTCGGCGCCCACTCCGCCGACGGCGAGTTCGTCTGGTGCCCCGAGGGCCTGCACGAAGGTGACTGGCACCTGCTCGGTGACCTGGAGGGCCGCGACGTGCTCGAGATCGGGTCGGGGTCGGCTCCGTGCTCCCGGTGGATCGCCGGCCGGGGCGCCCGTGCCGTGGCCGTCGACCTCTCGGCCGGGATGCTCCGTGTGGGGGCTGAGGCTGCGAGCCGGGCGACGGGCCCGGCGGCGACCGTACCCCTGATCCAGGCCGACGCCGGCCGGCTGCCGTTCGCGGACGGCAGTTTCGATGTCGCGTTTTCGGCGTTCGGAGCCATCCCGTTCGTGGCGGACTCCGCGGGCGTGATGGCGGAGGCGGCGCGCGTCCTGCGACCGGGCGGCCGGTTCGTCTTCTCGGTCAACCACCCCATGCGGTGGATCTTCCGCGACGATCCGGGACCGGAGGGTCTACTGGCCGTGTTCCCCTACTTCGACCGCTCGCCGTACACCGAGTACGACGACGGCGAGCTGACCTATGTCGAGCACCACAGGACGGTGGGCGACCGGATCCGCGAACTGGTCGCCGCCGGGTTCGTGGTGCAGGACCTCATCGAGCCGGAGTGGCCGGAGTGGCTGGACCGGGAGTGGGGGCAGTGGAGCCCGCTGCGTGGCGGGATCTTCCCCGGCACGGCGATCTTCGTGGCCACGCTCTCCTGACCCACCCTCGCGCCGGACCTGCCCCGGCGTCACAGGATCTTGGACAGGAAGTCCTTGGTCCGTTGGTGGGACGGCGAGGTGAGAACGTCCGCGGGTGTGCCGGACTCCACCACGACACCGTCGTCCATGAACGCCACCGTGTCGGCGACCTCCCGGGCGAACCCCATCTCGTGGGTGACCACGACCATGGTCATCCCCGCGTCCGCGAGATCGCGCATCACGCCGAGGACCTCCCCGACCAGCTCGGGGTCGAGGGCCGAGGTCGGCTCGTCGAACAGCATCAGTTTGGGGTCCATGGCCAGGGCCCGGGCGATCGCCACGCGCTGCTGCTGCCCGCCGGACAGCTGGGCCGGGTAGGCATCGGCCTTGGCGGCGAGACCCACCTTCGCGAGCAGGTCGCGGGCCCGCTCGGTGGCCTCCCCACGCGACTGGCCCTTGACCAACATCGGCGCCTCGATGACGTTCTCGAGGGCGGTGCGGTGGAGGAACAGATTGAAGTGCTGGAACACCATGCCGATGTCCCGTCGCTGGCGGGCGGCCTGCTTCGGGGAGATCTCGTAGAGCTTGTCACCCTTCTCCCGGTAGCCCACCAGCTCGCCGTCGACGTAGAGCCTGCCGGCGTCGACCCGCTCCAGGTGGTTGATGCACCGGAGGAAGGTGGACTTGCCCGATCCGGAGGGCCCCACCAGGCACAGCACCTCACCGGCGGCGACCTCGAGGTCGATGCCCTTGAGGACGCGCAGCGACCCGAAGTTCTTACAGACCTGCTCGGCCCTGACCATCGACGTCATGCCAGCCCTCCCGACTGATCGGTGCCCTTGACAGCGGCGAGGGCGGACGGCGTGAGCCCGTCCGCATCGGCGAGTGCGCGCAGTTGCCGGCCGGTGAGCCTCCGGGTGGCGCCGCGGGAGAAGCGCTTCTCGAGGTAGTGCTGACCCACCATGAGCACGCTGGTGATGACCAGGTACCACGTGGCGGCCACCAGCAGCAGCGGGATGGGCTGGAAGTTGACGCCCGAGATGTCGCGCGCCTGCCCGTAGAGCTCACCGGAGAACGGGATCGCCACGACGAGTGAGGTGGTCTTGAGCATCGAGATGAACTCGTTGCCCGTCGGCGGGATGATGACCCGCATCGCCTGCGGCAGGATGGTCCGCCGCATCGTCTGGCCCCACGTCATCCCCAGTGCGGTCGAGGCCTCGGCCTGCCCCTCGGGAACCGACGAGATGCCCGCGCGGACGATCTCCGCCATGTACGCGGCCTCGTTCATGGCCAGGCCCACCACTGCCAGCCAGAACGCCGAGTACAGGACCATCGTGTCGTCGAACCGGACGAACTGGAGGTCGGTGAACGGGATCCCGAACTGGACCTGGCGGTACAGGGTGAAGATCAGGCCCCAGAACAGCAGCTGCACGTAGATCGGCGTTCCGCGGAAGATCCACAGGTACACCCAGGCGACTGCTTTGAGCACGGGGTTGCTGCTCATCCGCATCACCGAGAGGATGACGCCGAGGACCACGGCGAGGATCATCGACAGCAGCGTCAGCGCGATCGTGTAGAACACGGCCATGCCGAACCTGGTGTCGAACAGGTAGCGGGCGTAGGTGTCCCACCCGTAGGCCGGGTTGGTCGCCGCGCCCCAGATGAACAGGAACACCAGGACCAGTACGACGGTCGCCGACACCCAACGCCACGGGTGCCGGAGAGGCACCGCCCGGATCGGTTCCGGGGCCTCCGCCGCGGGGGCGTCCGCCCCCTTCTGCGCGGTACTCACCTACCGGTCACTCAGCCCTTCCGGATCTCGGCGTCATCGATGAGCCCGGCCTCGAGGCCCCAGTTCTGGGCGATCGTCTCGAAGTCGCCGGTCTCGATGAGCTTGTCGGCGGCAGCCTCGAGGGCGGCGGCGAGTTCCGAGTCCTTGCGGACGGGCCAGCCGTAGGGGGCGGAGTCGAACACGTCGCCGACGAGCTGCATCTTGCCCTCGGACTGCTTGACCGCGTAGGCGGAGATGGGCGAGTCGGCGGACATCGCGTCGACCTTCCCGAGCGCCACGGCGGTCGAGGCCTCGTCCTGGGAATCGAATTGGACCTTCTCGATCGCGGGCTTCCCGGCCGCGACGCAGGCCTCGCTGCGGGCGGGCACGTCTTCCTGGTCGGAGACCGTGGTCCGCTGGACGGCGACGTTCAGGCCGCAGGCGTCATCGGGGTCGACGTCGTTGCCGGCGGCGGCTGCCCACTGGATGCCGGCTTCGAAGTAGGTGACGAAGTCGACGGTCTGGAGCCGCTCGTCGTTGACCGTGAACGACGAGGCTCCCATGTCCATGGTGCCGCCCTCGATCGCCGGGATGATCTTCTCGAAGTCGGACTCGCGGAACTCCGCGCGAAGCCCCATCAGCTGTGCGGCGGCGGTCATCACGTCGATGTCGAAGCCGACGATCTCGCCGCTCTCGTTCTTGAACTCGTTGGGCGCGTACGGCGGATTGGTGCCGATCACGATGACGCCCTTGTCCCGGATCTCGGCCGGGACGAGCGCGGCGATCTCCTCGTCGGTCTCGAGAGACACCTCGTCACGAGGCTCCCCGGAGTCCTGCGGCCCCTCGGTGTTGGTGGTGCAACCGGTCAGCGCGAGGGCCGCGGTGGCGGTCAGGACCATGGCGGCGCGCAGTCCGCGCCGGGAGGTGAGCGTCATGGGGTGCCCTTTCAGGCGTCGTGGAGCCGAATCTGAAATGAACTTAGGGTACAGGTCGGCTGCCGCCCGGGAGGTCAACGGGACGCTCAGTGCGCCGCCGAGTCCCAGTCCGGACCGGTTCCGGTCGAGACGTCCAACGGGACGTCGAGCTCGATGGCCGAGTACATGCGGTCCACGACCAGGTCCCGGACCTCGTCGAGTTCGCCCTCCGCCACCTCGAGCACGAGTTCGTCGTGGACCTGGAGCAGAAGGCGGCTCTTCAGCCGCCGTTCGGTGAGGTCCGCGTCGACCTTGAGCATGGCCGCCTTGATGATGTCGGCGGCCGTGCCCTGGATGGGTGCGTTGAGCGCGGCACGTTCGGCGTTCTCCCGCTTGAGCCGGTTGTCCGAGTTGAGCTCGGGCAGGTAGCGACGCCGCCCGAACAGTGTCTCCGTGTAGCCGTCTCGGCGGGCCTGTTCGACCACTGCGCGCAGGTAGTCGCGCACGCCGCCAAAGCGGGAGAAGTAGGCCTCCATCTGATCCTTGGCCTCACCCTGGCTGATCCCGAGCTGGGCGGCGAGGCCGAACGCGCTGAGCCCGTAGGCCAGCCCGTAGCTCATGGCCTTGACCCGGCGACGGAGCTCCGGGGTCACCTCGTCGATCGGCACGCCGAACGCGCGCGAGCCGACGAACGAGTGCAGGTCCTCCCCTGTCCGGAACGCCTCGATGAGCCCGGCGTCGCAGGACAGGTGTGCCATCACCCGCATCTCGATCTGGCTGTAGTCGGCGGTGAGAAGACAGTCGTAGCCCTCACCCACGACGAACGATTCGCGGATTCGTCGACCGTCCTCGGTGCGCACGGGGATGTTCTGCAGATTGGGGTCCGTCGAGGAAAGCCGGCCGGTCGCGGCCACGGTCTGGTTGAACGTGGTGTGGATACGCCCGTCGTCACCGATGGTCTTGATGAGCCCCTCGACCGTGGTCCGCATCTTGGTGGTCTCGCGGTGCAGCAGTAGTGCCTCGAGGAACGCCCGTCCAGGGGTGTCGCCCGTCTCCTTGGTGAGCAGTTCCTCCAGCGCCTTGGCGTCTGTGGTGTACCCGGTCTTGGTCTTCTTGGTCTTGGGCATGCCGAGGGTCTCGAACAGCACGACCTGCAACTGCTTGGGCGAACCGAGGTTGATCTGTTCGCCGCCGATCGCGGCGTAGGCGGCGTCGGCCGCCTGCCGCCCGCGGTCGGCGAAGTCGTCCCGTAACCCGTCCAGGGCGCCGCCGTCCACCGCGATCCCGATAGATTCCATCCGCGCCAGCACCGGCACGAGCGGCAGTTCCATCTCCGCCATCAGGCGCGCCCCGTGCACCTGCTCCAGTTCCACGTCCAGCCGCTCTGCGAGATCGACCACCGCGCGGGCGCGGGTCGCGGCCGCGTCGGCGTTCTTCTGCTCAGTCTCGGCGTCATCGACATCGTCGAGCAGGGACAGTTGCTTGTCCCCCGCCTTCACCTCGGGCAGTTCGCGCTGTAGGTGACGTTGGAACAGCTCCGCCAGTCCGTAGCTGCGTTGTCCGGGTCGCACCAGGTAGGCGGCCAGGGCCACGTCCATGGTCACCCCGCCCAACCGGAGCCCGCGTCCCGTCAGTGCGTGCGTGGCGGCCTTGGCGTCGTGGACCGCCTTGGATACCGCGTCGTCGGCCAACCAGGCGCGCAGCGCCTGCTCGTCGTCCGGCCCGATGGCCGCGAGGTCAAGGTGTCCGGAGGCTCCGCCGGCGGCGGCGATGGTGATGGTCTGCGCGTCGCCCGCGCCGGGTCGGGAGGGCCCGACGACGACGAGGCCGTGCCGCTGCCCGG
>NZ_JAALDT010000275.1:0-1021 GCF_014144995.1 Dietzia sp. DQ11-71
CACCCCAGCCGGATCGTCGACACCAGCCGGACCGTCCACCCCCGCCGCATCCGCCCCTCCCGCGGGGACGGGACCGGTGGCGTCCGGGCGGTCGGAGCCGACGTCCGGCGCCTCCCGCCCCGCGGGGGTCCGTGGCGGGAACGACAACGACAACGACGACGACGACGACAACACCGACAACGAGGACTTCCTCCAGCCCACGCCCACCGAACCCGAACGACGCCCCTCGCGCCGTCATCCCACGATGCCCTCGTGGGAGGACGTCCTGCTCGGGGTCCGCGGTAAGGACGACTGAGTCCGGTCATGGGACACCACGTCGCAACCTTCTGGTATCTGGCCACGGACGATCCCGCCGCACCGATCCGGGCGGGACAGCCGTCCGACCCGGGTTTCGCGCGACGTCTGCTGTCGCGGCTGTTCCCGACGGTCACGGTGGCGTCCCTGGGCGCGTTCCCGCTCAACCGCTCGGCCTCGGCCGGGCCGGGGGAGATCTACGTGGGCTCGTTCCCGGGACTCACCGTCGTCCAGACCCCGATGGAGGGGCCCATCACGCCGTCCGCCACCCCGGAGTCGTGGCTGAAACTGGTCGAGGCGCCCACCATCCTGCTGTTCGCCCAGGATGCGGAGGACGGGGTGAGCGGATTCGCCCGGTGGGAGTCGGGGCGGCTCGTGCGGGCGTTCGCCGGGGCCGACGACCGGATCGTCGAGGACGAGGGCATGCCCCTGCCGTTCGAGAGGCCCTACTGGGCCGGCGAGTTCCCGCTCGACACGGCGACCGACACCCCCTTGGCGTTGCCGTTCTCGCCGTCGTCACTCCTCCACGCCGCCCACCGCGACTGGCTCGGCTTCGACCTGGAGCCGGGGGGTCTCGACGTGCCGGTCCACGGGTTCGCCACCGACGGTCGCCGCGAGGTACGCCAGCACACCCCGCTCTCCGGGCCGGCACTGCACGTCGTGGGGATGCCGGGCCGCGCCGAGCTCCACGCGGCCGCGAGGCGTGCCGCCGGCGTCGGGTCCGACA
>NZ_JAALDT010000276.1:0-1117 GCF_014144995.1 Dietzia sp. DQ11-71
TTTCACCGGTAGTAATGTGATCTAGGTAACAGTATTCTGAGTTTACGCGATGTTTAGGTCAGGTAAGGGGATCGGTGCCGGCGATCCGCTGCATCCTCCGGCAGAAGCAAGGGACACCGAGAGAAGGATCGACTATGTCTTCGAAACGCGCACGACATCTGAGGGCGGCGGCGCTCACCAGCGCAGCGCTGCTCGCTGCCGCCGGTTCGCCGGCGATCGCAGGTGCCCAGACCGGGTCGCTCAACGGCGAGCTCGGTCTGAACCTCGAACTGCTGCTCGGTTCGGCCGGGTCGGGTGAGGGCGGATCGCTCGACGGAGGCATACCGAGCGGCTCGCTGGAGCCCGGCTCGCTGGAGCCGCTGTCCGCCGGTTCCGATACCGGCTCGGATGATCTCTCGGGGCCCGGTTCGGTGGACCCCGGATCCGTGCCGTCGGGGTCGTCCCCGGACACCGGATCGCTCAACCCGGGATCGCTCGACCCCGGTTCGCTGGACCCCGGCTCCCTGGACCCAGCCTCGCTGCAGCCGTTGTCCGCGGGGTCCGATGCCGGGTCGGATGACGTGGGCTCTGACGAAGGGTCGCTGGAGGAGGGGTCCCTGGATGCGGGTTCCCTGGCGCCGTTGTCGGCGGGCTCGGATGCCGGCTCGGACGACGGGTCGTTGGACCCCGGTTCCGCCGAGGGCGGATCGCTCGTGGCCGTGACTCTGCTCCTGGCGCTCGGATCGTCCGGTTCCGAGGCGGGTGATGGCTCGCTGGCGCCGCTGTCAGCCGGTTCTGAGGGCGGGTCGGAGGATCTGGGATCGGATGACGGGTCGTTGGAGGGGTCGCTGGATGCGGGTTCGCTCGCGCCGTTGTCGGCCGGTTCTGAGGGCGGGTCGGACAACGAGCCCGGGGAGGGGTCGGTCGACCTCGGTTCACTCGCGCCCGGATCCCTTGCTCTGGGCTCCCTGCCTCTCGCATCGGTGGGAGGATCCCTGGCGCCGTTGTCGTCCGGTTCTGATGCCGGTTCGGGCAACGGGACGGGGGAGGGTTCGCTCGACGGGTCGTTGGAGGGCTCCCTCGACGGGGGTTCCCTCGCACCGTTGTCGGCCGGGTCCGATGAAGGGTCGCTGGAGGA
>NZ_JAALDT010000277.1:0-14400 GCF_014144995.1 Dietzia sp. DQ11-71
CCCGCCTGGTGCGGGTCCTGCGCGCGCAGGGACTCGGCGTCGACCCGGATGCGCCCGGCTCCGGCGCCGCCGGCGGGGTCGGCTTCATCGCCCGTGAGCTGCTCGGCGCCTCCCTCGACCCGGGGTTCGAGGTGCTCGGCACCCTCACCGGTCTCGAGGACGTCCTGTCCGCCGCCGACCTGGTGATCACGGGCGAGGGCCGACTCGACGACCAGACCATGCACGGCAAGACCCCGATGGGAGTGGCGGCCCTGTGCCGGTCCCACGCCGTCCCGGTGGTCGCGGTGTGTGGCCGCCTGGATCTGGGGGCCGACCGGGTCGCCGAGGCCGGGTTCGCGGCGGCGGCCGCACTCACCGAACGGGAACCCGACCTGGCCCGTTCCATCGCCAACGCGGGCCCGCTGCTCGAGGAGGTCGCCGCCGAGGTCGTCTCCCGCATCCTGCCCTGAGGCGGCGTTGTCACCAGCGGTGCGGTCAGCCGATACGCCGGCGCAGTTCGTCCACTCCCCCGCCGGACAGCTCGTCGAGGAACACCGGCCGGCCCGCCATGGCCATCACCAGCGCCAGCGTCGGCCCCTCCACCTCCGGACCTGCGCCGGCCTCGAACGGCCCGTCGGTCGCCCGTAGGCGCAGTCCCTTCACGAGCCTCGCACTGTTCACCGCGAAGTCCTGCGACGCATAGAACCGCGCGACCCCGGTCAGGGGATCGACGGGGTAGGCGCGGGTCAGGCCGAGGGGCCGGCGGATGTCCTCCGCGTGCACGATCGTCTCGCCGAGCCACGCCGCGGGGTCCCCGAAGGGTGACACGCGGAGCGACGACGAGTCGACGAAGTTCTCCAGCGTCCCGCCGGGGCTGTCGCGGAGCTGCTCCCGCATCCTGCGCCGGTTGTGCCGGTCGGTGTCGAACCCCGCACCCACGATGCTGCGGACCCACCGGACCCGGCCCGTCCGGGCGACCGCCGTCAGATGGGCGAGGACCTCCTCCACGCTCCACCGGGTGCACAGCGACCCGGTGCGCCACTCCGCGTCGCGCAATGCCCCCAGCTCGTCGGCCAGGGCCGCGCGTTCCACGTGGATCGCCGCCCACAGTCGGTCCCGGTCGGCACGGGTGCGGCCCATGAGAACTCCTCCGTCGCGGTTGGGGTGGTCTCATCGAACCACGCGGCCCCGCCCGGCGGTGTGGTCCATGATGGAACCGTCCCCGCCCCCGACTGGAGGTCGACATGCGCAGATGGCTCCTCGGCGCGCCCCTGGCCGCCCTGGCCGCGGTCGCGGCCACGGACCTGCGGCAGACCAGGTTCCCGATCCTGCGGACGTTCCCCGTCCTCGGACACGCCCGCATGGCGCTGACCGCCATCGGACCCGAGCTGCGGCAGTACATCGTCGCCAGCAACGACGAGGAACGGCCGTTCACCCGGGATCAGCGCGACTGGATCTACGAGTCCGCCGAGTCCCGGGGGACCACGTTCGGGTTCGGTACGGACAACGATATCGAGTTCCTCGAGGGCTACCCGATCATCAAACAGCGCACCTTCAGTGACGTCACCCTGTCCGCGCTCCCCCATTCCGGACAGCAGCTCCCGCTCCCGCCCGCCAAGGTGCTCGGCGCCGCCCGCGGCCGGGCCCGCGCGTTCCGGCCGGACTCTTTGGTCAACATCTCGGCGATGAGCTACGGCTCGCTCTCCGCGCCCGCGGTCGAGGCCCTGGGCCGGGGTGCCGCCCTCTCGGGAGCCCTCCACAACACGGGTGAGGGCGGCCTGAGCCCCTACCACCAGAACGGCGCGGACCTCATCTTCCAGATCGGCACCGCCTACTTCGGGGTCCGCGACGACCGCGGCCGGTTCGACATCGACAAGCTGGTCGCGCTCACCGAGAAGCACCCGATCCGGGCGATCGAGATCAAGCTCTCCCAGGGCGCCAAACCCGGCCTGGGCGGACTCCTCCCCGCGGCCAAGATCAGCGAGGAGATCGCCGCGATCCGCGGGATCCCGATGGGCGAGGACTGCGCGAGCCCCTCCCGGCACACCGCGTTCAGCGACGTCGACTCGATGCTCGACCTCGTCGAGGACATCGCCGACCGCACCGGCCTGCCCGTCGGCATCAAGTCGGCCATCGGCGACATGACCTTCTGGGAGGAACTCGCCACCGCGATGGTCCCGCGCGACCGCGGCGTCGACTTCATCACGATCGACGGCGGGGAGGGCGGCACCGGCGCCGGTCCGCTCGTGTTCACCGACGCGGTGTCCCTGCCCTTCCGCCTCGGCTTCCCGCGCGTGTACTCGGTCTTCGCCGAGGCGGGACTCACCGATGACGTCGTGTTCATCGGCGCCGGCAAGCTCGGCATCCCGGAGAACGCCGTGGTCGCGCTCGCACTGGGCGTGGACATGATCAACGTCGCGCGGGAGGCCATGCTGTCGGTGGGGTGCATCCAGGCGCAGAAGTGCCACACCGGCGGCTGCCCCACCGGTGTCGCCACCCAGAACCCGTGGCTGGTGCGCGGGGTGGAGCCCACCGCGATGGCCGAACGCTGCTCCAACTACATCCGGTCGCTACGACGCGAGCTCGTCAAGGTCGCCGGCGCCGTCGGCGTCCCCCACCCCGGCCTGATCGGGCCCACCGACGTCGAACTCGCCCGCGGCACCCGGGACTCGCACACGCTCGCCGAGATCTACGGCTACGGGGACGGCTGGGGGCTGCCCGGACCGGACGACGCGCGGGCCGTCACCGAGATCATGGTCGCCGCCGGCGTCGCCGAGCACACCGCGGCGATCACCCCGCCGGGCGTCGAACCGGACTAGTCGCCCCCGGCGGCCCCCGCGCGCAGCAGGCCCAGCTCGCGGTTGAGGTTGGCGTGGGCCTGCTTCTCCCACATGTCGCGACCCGCGCGGGTGAGGAACACGGACCTGCGCTCGAGCAGTCCCTCGAGCGCGGCGATCCGCCCGGCGACGAACCTCTCGCCCGGGACGTGGGCGAACTCGTGCCGCACGTCCGCGGCGTAGGTATCGTAGGTCTCCGGGTCGGCACCCAGCACGGCCAGATCGGCGTCCGAGAGGACGGCCCCGTCGAGGTCTCCGGGCTCGATCCGGTGCCCGCCCATGAGGCGGACGAGGCGCGCGACCTCCTCGACGGGCGCGGCCGGGTCGAGCAGTTCCTCGGCCAGCGCCGCCGACTTCTCGTTGTTCTCCGCGCCCGCGGGGTCGAACACCGCGGCGTGCAGCCACGCGGCCAGCCGGACCGCCGTGGCGTCGAAGGTCTCCCCGTCCGCCTCGAGCGCGTCCACGGCCCGGAGCACGGCCCGCAGGTGCGTCTCGTTGTGGTACCGCCGCTGTGGCTCGTTCCAGCGTCTCAGCAGGTCAGCCCGCAGCTCGGGGGTGAGGAACCCGACGGGGGCGTCGAGCGGGTCAGCGGAGGCCGTGCGATCCGTGTCCATGGTCGGACTCTACCGCCGAAACCCCGCTGATCCGCGCCGGATCGGGTTACTCCTCCAGCTCCGAGCCCAGCCTCGGCGGGAACTCCTCGAGTGCGGCGAGCTCGGCGGTGTCGAACGTTCGGGCCCTGGACAGGAACCGCTTGCCGGTGGGGTTCTCGAGGCTGAACCCCGAGCCCCGTCCCGGGATCGCGTCCAGCACCAACTGCGTGTGTTTCCACGTCTCGAACTGGGAGCCCGAGATCCACACGCGGACCCCGGGTGCCAGGTCCAGCTCCCCCACCAACACGTCGCGCTGCCCCACGCGGAACTCGCCGTCGGGGTAGCACATGGGCGCCGAGCCGTCGCAGCACCCGCCGGACTGGTGGAACATCACCGGGCCGTGCCGGTCGACGAGCTCGCGGATGAGCTCGACGGCCGGCTCGGTCGCCACGAGGCGCGGCGGTAGGTCGGCGGGCGCGCCCTCCGGGGGGAGCGCCCGCGCGGCGATGCGCACGCTCCCGCCCGAGGGCAACCCGCACACGTCGTCCATCAGAAGAAGCCCTGGGGCTTGCCCGAGTAGCCCACGAGCAGGCACTTGGTCTGCTGGTAGTGGTCGAGCATCATCCGGTGGTTCTCGCGCCCGATGCCGGACTGCTTGTAGCCGCCGAACGCCGCGTGGGCCGGGTACTGGTGATAGGTGTTGGTCCACACCCGGCCGGCCTGGATGGTGCGGCCGGCCCGGTAGGCGGTGGTGCCGTTGCGCGACCACACGCCGGCGCCGAGACCGTAGAGGGTGTCGTTGGCGGTCATCATGGCGTCGTCGAAATCGGTGAACGAGCCCAACGCGAGGACCGGCCCGAAGATCTCCTCCTGGAACAGGCGCATCTTGTTGTGGCCCTTGAAAACGGTCGGCTGGACGTAGAAGCCACCGGCTAGATCGCCGTCGAGCTCGGCGCGACCACCACCAGTGAGGAGCTCGGCGCCCTCCTGCTTGCCGACGTCCATGTAGGACAGGATCTTCTCGAGCTGGTCGGTCGAGGCCTGGGCGCCCATCATCGTCTCGGTGTCGAGCGGGTTGCCCTGCTTAATCTTCTTGACGCGCTCGATCGCGAGGTCGGTGAAGTCGTCGAGGATCGACTCCTGCACGAGCGCGCGCGACGGGGCGGTGCATATCTCGCCCTGGTTGAGGCCGAACATGGCGAAGCCCTCGAGCGCGGCCTGACGGAAGTCGTCATCGGCGTCCATGACGTCCTCGAAGAAGATGTTGGGGCTCTTGCCGCCGAGTTCGAGGGTCACCGGGATGAGGTTCTCGGACGCGTACTGCATGATCAACCGGCCCGTGGTGGTCTCGCCGGTGAAGGCCACCTTGCGGATGCGCGGGTTGGACGCGAGCGGCTTGCCCGCCTCGGTGCCGAAGCCGTTGACCACGTTGATCACGCCCGGCGGCAGCAGGTCGCCGATGAGCGACATCAGGAACAGGATCGATGCCGGGGTCTGCTCGGCCGGCTTGAGCACCACGCAGTTGCCGGCGGCCAGGGCCGGGGCCAGCTTCCAGACCGCCATGAGGATCGGGAAGTTCCACGGGATGATCTGGCCGACCACGCCGAGCGGCTCCTGGAAGTGATAGGCGACGGTGTCCCCGTTGATCTCGGAGATGCCGCCCTCCTGGGCGCGGATCGCGCCGGCGAAGTAGCGGAAGTGGTCGATCGCCAGCGGGATGTCGGCCGCCAGGCACTCGCGGATCGCCTTGCCGTTGTCCCACGATTCGGCCAGGGCGATGGCCTCGAGGTTCTCCTCCATGCGATCGGCGATCCGGAGCAGGACCAGCGACCGCTCCGTGGCGGAGCTCGCGCCCCACGCCGGGGCGGCGGCCCACGCGGCGTCCAGGGCCGCCTCGATGTCCTCGGAGGTGCCGCGGCCGACCTCGCAGAAGACCTGACCGGTGATCGGGGTGACGTTCTCGAAGTACTCGCCCTTGACGGGTGCCACCCACTCGCCGCCGATGTAGTGCTCGTAGCGGCTCTCGTAGGACATCACCGAACCATCGGCGCCGGGCTGTGCGAAAACGGGCATCGTGCCCCTCCTTCTCCTCCGCGCGACCCCCGTGGTCGTCGCTGTGATGTAGGACACTATCCGCGGCGGGGTTGCAGCAACGTTGCACGGCGGACGATTCCGTCCGACTCCGTGCGGGCACTGCCCGACCGGACAGGCCCCCACCCGTTCGACCTGCCGGAATCCACCGCATCCCCTCGCCGCGGACGTCCCGACCGCCCTACCGTCAGCCCCCATGGAGACCACCGCGAGACCCGGGGCGACCCGAGAGATTTCCGCGATCCGGGGCGGACCGGGCCGACGCTTCGGGGCGTTCACCGTCGTGGCCGACGCCCATCGGGTACGGATCGGGCACGACCTCAGCCACGACGAGGTGAGCGAGGCGGTGATCCCGGCCATGTCCCGCGACCTGCTCGACACCGGGGTCCTCCACACCGTGGACGAGTTCCACCGAGCCGTGACCGCGCTCGTGACCTCCCGGGACGGGAGCTGGCAGGAGTGCTGGTCCGACTACTACCGGTCCTCGATCGCAGCACTGACAAACGGCCACTGTCCGTTCTCCCCGGTCCACGACCGGGCGGTGGCGGAGTTGGTCGGCGACTCGGCGCTGGAGATCGGGTGTTGCTTCGGGTTCCTGTCCCTGCGGCTCTCACGGGAGGGGGCCGGGACCATCGCGGCAGATCTGGACCCCACCGTCCTCAGGCTGCTCCGGACCTGCGCACCGGCCGGTGACATCCTGCCGACCCCCGTCTGTCTCGACGCGCGGACGACCCCCTTGGCGACGGACACCGCGGACACCGTCTACCTCGTCCACGTCCTCGAGCACCTCGACGAGGACGCCGGCTGGGACGTGGTCCGCGAAGCCCTCCGTCTGGCGCGACGCCGCCTGGTGATCGCCGTCCCCTTCGAGGCGGTGGCGGTGGCACAGTACGGGCATGTCCGGACCTTCGACATCCCCACACTGACGAGCCTGGCCGCCCGGATCGCGACGGTCGGACACGGCCGGTCGGCCGGTATCCGGACGAAGGTCGACGAACACCACGGGGGATGGCTCGTGGTGGACACGTGAGCCCTCCCGCCACCCGCTCTTCTCCAGCCCCGCTCGCCTCATACCCCCGCCCGTCGCCGGTCAGAGCAACCCCTGCCGACTGGCCACGTACACCGCCTCGGCACGCCGGGAGACCTTGAGTTTGCGCAGGATGTTGCTGATGTGGAACTTGGCGGTGGTGGCCGAGATGAACAGGGCCTGACCGATCTCCTTGTTCGACATCCCCTCCGCCAGCAGCGTCAGGACCTCGATCTCCCGGGCCGACAGGGCCTCGGACGCCGAGCCCCCGCCCTTGAGAGCGTCGAGCACCATCGACGCGGTCCGGGTGTCGAAGGCGCTCTGCCCCGCCGACACCGACCGGACGGCGGTCACCAGCTCGGTGACATCCACGTTCTTGACCACGTACCCACGTGCTCCGGCCCGGACCGCACGCACGACTATCGCCTTGTCGAGGAAGGTGGTGAGCACCAGCGGGGCGACGTCGGGGAACAGGTCCCGGACCGCTGCACAGACCCGCAGCCCGTCGAGTTCCGAGCCGCTCCCTAGTTTGAGGTCGATCACCGCGACGTCCGGGCGGGTCGAGGTGATGACCTCCAGCGCCGAGTCCGCGGTCGACGCCTCCCCGACCACCTCGATATCGGGTTCCCGCTGCAGCATCAGCCGCAGCCCTTCGCGGAGGACCGCGTGATCGTCCACCAGGACGGTGCGGATCGTCGCCGGTGGGGTCATGGGGCCGGCCGCCGACGGGGTCATCGGACCGGCCGCCGGTCCGCACCGTCGACGCGGGGCGCCACCACCGTGATCGCCACCCCGCCCAGCTCGGACTCCGCGATGCTCATCACGCCCCCCACCAGTTCCGCCCTCTCCCTCATGTTGACCAGCCCGTGGCGCTCGTCGGGGGACCCGGTCCGGGCGGCCTCGAGCAGGTAGCGCAGGTCCTCCGGCCGGCCCTCGCCGTCGTCCTCCACGGTCAGGCCCACGGCCTCGTCACTGAAGTCCAGGGTCACCACCACGCCGTCCCCCCGCGAGTGTCTCGCGGCGTTCGCGAGCGCCTCACCGGCGATCCGGAGCAACTCGTGCTCGATCTCGTGGGTCGTGGGGAACTCGCTGCCGAGGACCCTGACCTCGTTGGACATGCTCGACGGGACGTGGAGACGACAGAGATCCTCGATCAGCCGACTCAGGCTCCCGTCACCGTCGTCGATCGTGCGGAGGGCGTAGATCACGGACCGCAACTGTTCGACGGCCTGGTCGGTCAGGTGCACCGCCTTCTCGAGCAGCGGCCGCTGCTGCTCGGCCCGTCCCACCGCGTCGAGGCCGAGTTGGAGATGCATCCCCGCGCCGAGGACGAGCTGGGACACGCTGTCGTGGAGTTCCCGGGCCATCCGCGACCGTTCCACGTCGAGGATCCGCTGGCGATGCGCGGCGTCGAGCTCCCGTTGGGCGATCTCGAGTTCGGAGTTCCGCCGGGACAGCTCCACCACGTGCCCCCGGGCCTCCTCGTACGCCTCCTCCGCCTGGGCGAGCAGCGTCTCCTTGTCCCGGAACAGGACGGAGTTGTGCAGGGCCACGGCCGCCTGCGCGGCGAGGATCCGCAGGACCACGGTGTCGATGTCATCGGCCGGTCTCCCGGGGTGGCGCCACGACGCCAGCCCGCCGATCACCCCGCCGTGCAGGACCAGCGGCACGGTCACCGCGTCGGGGCCGCCGGCCTCGGCCACCTCGGCGGAGCGGCCGCCCCGGAGCACCGCGAGCAGGACGTTGACCACGCCCTTGGGCAGACCGTCCGGCACCGGCGCGAGATCCCGCCCCTCGAACGCCACGAAGCGCCCCTCGGGGTCCACGAGGACGTGCCGTGGTTCGACGGACGGGAGCTGACCGTCCCGGAGGGCCACCAGCGCCCACTGGGCGTCGAGCTGGTCGTACGCGACCCTGAGGACGGACAGCATCAACTCCTCGGGCCCCTCGGCGGTCCGCACCAGCGCCCCGGAGACGCGATCGAGTGCGTGCATGGACCGTCGCAACCGCGATTCGGCCGCACGGTACTGGTCGAAGAAACTCCTCTTGACCGACCGCAGGCCGAGGAGGGAGTTCAGGTCCGTGGGCCCCTCGGTCATGACGCCTCCCGATAGAGTCGTTCGACGTCCTCGAGGGTGACGGGACGCGGATTCGTGGCCATGCAGAGATCGTCGAGCGCGTGCGCGGCCAACGTGGGGATGTCCTCGCCCCGGACTCCCAGGAGCGAGAGTCCCGACGGGATCCCGACCGACGCGGAGAGGTCCCGGAAGCGGTCCGCGACCCGGTCCGTCACCTGACCGCCCCGGGAACCGACGGTGACGCCGGCCGCGCGCGCCAGGTCGGCCATGCGGTCCGGAGGCATCACCACCCCGTTGTGTCGGACGACATGGGACAGCAGGACCCCGTTGATCTGGCCGTGGGACGAGTCGTACCGCCCGCCCACCGGGTGGCTCATCGCGTGGACCGCCCCCAGCACGGCGTTGCTGAACGCCATCCCCGCCTCGAGCGACGCCAGCGCCATGTCCTCCAGCTGCACGTGACTGAGCCGCTCGCCGGCCGCGAGCCTGTCGAGCGACCGCGCGCACAGCTCCACGGACCGCAGGGCGTGGGAGTCCGTCAGCGGGCCCGCCGCGCGCGAGAAGTACGCCTCCACCCCGTGCGAGAGCACGTCGATCGCGGTCGCCGCCCCCACGTCCTCGGGGACGGTCGCATGGGCACTCGGGTCGATGACCGTCACGTCCGGCACCAGCGACCGACTCACGATGGTCACCTTGGTCCGGCGGTCCGAGTCGTTGACCACGCAGAACTGCGAGACGTCGGCTCCACTGCCCGCCGTCGTCGGCACGGCCACCACCGGGGGCAGCGGCAGCCGGACACGGTCGACCCCCTCGTACTCGAGGACGTGCCCGCCGTTGGAGACGACGAGCGCGACCCCCTTGGCGGCGTCGATCACCGAGCCGCCGCCCACCGCCACGATCACGTCGCACCCCGAGGAGTGATAGGTCTGCGCGCCCTCGAGGATCTGGGACGCGCGCGGGTTGGGGCGGACGTCGGACCACACGACCGGCTCGGCACCCTGTGCCCTCAGCCCCTCGACGACCGTGCCCGGCCACGGGGTGAGTTCGAGCCACGGATCGGTGACGACGAGGGGGCGACGTGCGCCCAGCCCCATGGCGGCGGTCGCGGCCTCGGGCAGGGCTCCGAAGCCGAAGAGGATCTCCGGCGCGTGGAACTTCGCCACCCGGCCTTCCGACGACATGACCTCACGATAGGCCCGGGGCATCTCAGGCGAGCGAGCTTCCCAGCAGACCTGCCCGTTCGGACAGTTCCGCGGGGTCACGCGCGGTCACCACCCCGTCCAGGTATCGCGCATACGCGCTCAGTCCGCACGTGGGCCGGTTCCAGTACCTCCGGGCCTCCGGGGTGATCCACGCCATCCGGTGGGCCCGCCTGCTGATGCGGCCCACCAGGTCCTCCCGCGGATCGAGCCCGTTGCTCCGCCCGTCACCCACGATGAGGACCGAGGTCCGGGCGTCGATCAGGTCGCCGTGGCGGTCGAGCAGCTCGGCGAACATCCGGCCGTAGTCGCTGCTCGCCTCGAGATCCAGTCCGGGTGCGGACAGGACGGTCGCCAGCGCGTTCTCGCCGGACGACGACAGGAGGTGGTCCGTCACGTCGACGGGTCGGTCGACAAAGGCGACGACCGAACACCGGTTGACCTTCTGGTGCAGGCTCTGGGCCAGCCGCAGGACGAAGCCGGTGACGGGCCGGACCGAGAGCGACACGTCGACCAGGATCAGCAGCTTGAGCGGACCGGGGACGCGGGTCCGGTTCATGATGGTGAACGCCTCGCCGTCCGTCCCCCACGCCCGACGCAACGTGGAGCGAGAATCGAGCAGTCCGCGGGCGAACGGTCGCGATCGTCGGCGGGGGGCGCCACGGATGCGGCGCATCACCTCGTGGGACGCGCGTTCGAGGTCGGCGCTGTCGGTCACCTCCCGGCCACCGCGGACCTCGTCGTCGTCGACACGTCCGTCGGTGGCGTCCTCCGGGAGGCTCTTCAGGAACGCGACCGCCGCGTCGACGAACATCCCCGCCTGCTCGCCTCTCAGATCCCCGCCGTCGTCACCGTGCGCCGCATACACCTGACGGGCGTCGTAGCCGTCGAGGGTCCGCAGGACGTCGAGCGCGTCCGCCCATTCCAACGACTCCTCACCGGACACCGAGATCGCGGAGGACCCCATCTCGCCGACATGGTCCGATGACGCGCGGTCCACCTCGATCTCGTAGGTGACCGAGGACTGCCACCGCTCCGCCCCCTCCTGGACCGCGAACTCCTCCTCCCCGGTCGCGGTCGAGAAGTCTGAGTCGTCGTAGTGCATGTCCTCGTTCCGCCGGCTCGTCTCGTCTCCCTCGACCAGATCCCCGATCTCGGCCGGGTCCAGGTCCGACGGGGTGGAGGGCGAGGACTCGTCCGTGTCCAGCTCCAGTTCGTCGGGCAGTCCGCCCACCTGCGGGGCGCCGCCGTGGGCCCCTCCGGCGTCCTCGGTACGGGTGGTCAGCACGCCCAGGAAGAAGCGGTCGAACACCGCGTCGAATCCCCGGTTCTCCCGCTGGTACTTGACCGTCACCGCACGGAGCGCCGCCCGCAGGGCCTCGGGCCGGGACGTCCCGACCATCGCGAGGACTGTTCGCAGCTCCACCACCTCGGCCGGGGAGACCGCCACCTCGCGCTCCCTGAGGAGTCGGCCGAACGCCACGGAGGCGATGTCAAGGACATCCGAGGGCGAGAGGCGGGACGCCGTCCCGGTCGTCATCGCCGTCCGGTCCCGCGCCCGGCCCCGCTGCGGGCCCGACCGGCCCCGAACGCGGCGGAGGTCGACGCCCCGGTCGCATCGGCGGCCGCCCTCATGTCCCGCCCGTTCCCTGCCGGCTCCTCTCCGGGGGCGCCCCCACCGCCGAGCACGCCGCGGGCGACATCGTCGTCGGACCGGTACTTCAGAAGGGCGGCGGACAGGACCCAGCCGAGCTCCGGACCGTCTCCTCCCCACACCGACGCGGCGCGGGCCGCGTCCACCACCTCGGAGATCGACGGAGGCTTGCGCAGCGGCATCTCGCGCAGTCGCCGCGCCTTCTCCACCACATCGGCCGCCACGGTCTCCGGAACCTCCGGTGCGCGGGATCGGACGATCTCCGTCTCCCGTGCGGCGTCCGGGAAGTCCACGTGGAAGTGCAGGCACCGGCGCTTGAGGGCACTCGACAGCTCCCGGGTGTCGTTCGAGGTGAGGATCACCCAGGGGGTGGTGCGTGCGCGGTAGGTGCCGAGCTCCGGGATCGTCACCTGTTTCTCCGCGAGCACCTCGAGCAGCATCGCCTCGAGCGACTCCTCCGTCCGGTCGATCTCGTCGATGAGCAGGACCACCGGGTCCTCGGACATGATCGCCTCGAGCAGCGGCCGAGTGACCAGGAAGTCCTCACCGTGGATCCCCACCTCCATCTCCGCCAGCGCGGCAGAGGCGGCGGCGAGATCCTCGTGCACCTGCAGTTCCACCGTGATCCGATCCCGGAGCATCTGGACGTGGAGCAACTGCTTGGCGTAGTCCCACTCGTACAGTGCCCGGGCGTCGTCGAGTCCCTCGTAGCACTGCAGCCGGACCAGCCGCCGACCGAACGCGGAGGCGAGCGACTTGGCCAGCTCGGTCTTGCCCACACCGGCCGGCCCCTCCAGCAGCAGCGGCCTGTCGAGGACCGTCGCCAGGTGCACGACCGTCGCGAGTTCCCGGTCGATGATGTAGCCCGTCCCGCGGAGCGCCTCCTGCAGGACCTCCACGTCGATCACCGCGTCCGCGGGACCCACCTCGTCGGGGCGATCGTCGATGACGTCCATGGTCGGGCCCTTCCCGTGTTCTGGATGGTGGTGTCCCCCCGGGGGGCGCGCGGGACGGATCCGCTCGCCCGCCCCCGGGGAGGACCTGGTGGGGTTAGTGCGACCTGCCGGTGCGAGACGGTCAGTACGAACCGGTCATCGCGTGTTCGACCATCGGGATCAGTGACTCGACCGTGGACTCACGCGGGTTACCCGGGGTGCACGCGTCCCCCATCATGTGTTCGGCGATCCTGCGGATGTTCTCCGCCGAGGTATCGATCCTGTCGCCCTTGCCCTTGTACTTGCCCGTGTCCATCTGGTTCTTCTCGTACAGCCCGGGCGTGATCTGACTGAAGTTGTCGGGGATACCGACGTCCTTGGACAACCGGATGGCGGCCTCCACCGCGGCGTCGGCGGCCTGGACGGTCGTCATGTTGCGGGTGTCCACGCCCATCTGCGGCGCGAGTTCGGCGTAGCGCTGGTAGCGGGACGGCAGGTTGTACTCCCACACCCGGGGCAGGGCGATCGCGTTGTTCAGACCGTGGTGCGTGTCGTAGTAGGCGCTGATCGCGTGGGACATCGAGTGGATCATGCCCAGGCCGCCCGAGTTGAACGCCTGCGTCGCGATGTACTGCGCGTTCATCATCCCGGTCCGCGCCTCGAGGTTGCGGGGGTCGTACACGGCCGTCGTGAGGTTGTCCGCCACGAGTTTGGTCGCGTACAACGCATTGCCCAGCGACGGGGCGAAGTCGAGCCGCGAGACGTACGGCTCCGAACAGTGCGCGAGGACGTCGAAGCCGCAGTAGGCGGTGAAGTGCTGGGGGCAGGAGTAGTAGAGGAGCGGGTCGTCCATCGCCAGCGAGACCAGGCTGGCGTCGTCGAACGCGACCCACTTGTGCGGGTGGTCCATGTCCGAGGTGTCGGTGATCACGTAGGCCCACGAGGTCTCCGCACCGGTCCCCGCAGTGGTGGACACCGCGATGTGCGGCGGGTTCTCGAAGTTGGTGGACTTGGAGAAGCCCTGGAACTCGTTGATGTCGCGGCCGTCGTGGGCGATCACCACGCGTGCGCCCTTGGCGGCGTCGTGGCTGGAGCCACCGCCCACCGAGATGATGCCGTCGCACTTCTCCGAGTTGTAGAGGGCCGCGGCGTCCATGACGTTGTAGTCCTTCGGGTTGGACTCGACCTTGTCGAAGACCACGACGTCGAGCCCCTGATACTCGATCTTGCCCTTGAGCTCCTCGATGATCCCCGACCCGCGTAGTCCGGTGGTCATGATGAGAACCCGGGTCATCCCCAGCTTCTTGGCCTCCACGCCGAGGATGTCGTGTGCTCCGACACCCAGCAGAGCCTTGGGGAGAGGGTGGAACTCCTTGATCGGCATGTCCCAGATCTGATTCAGTTCGATCGCCATCGTGCGCCTCCTGCTCGAGCGACCCCCACCTTCGGCGGGGCGGTGAATGTGACACCGATCACTCTTGCCCGGCGGCCGCCCTGTCCGGAACAGCTACTGCGGTGTTCTGTCCACCCGGCACACACGGACAACCCGGATGGCACCGCCGCACCTACCCGAACGGACGGGCCCGGGCCGATTCGTCCCCGACATTCAGGCCACCGTCGCCGTCGCGATCCCCGCGCCCCTCACGCCCCGAAGCGCTGATCGAGGACGCGACACCGCGCCTCGGCCGCCGCGACGGTGGAGGCGTCCGCGTACCGGGACCGGGCCAGGCTCCGCCACGCGGCGAGGTCCTCCCGCCCGGCGCCGGCGACCCAGGCCCTGAGGACGGGGAGCCGATCAGCGGACAGGACCGCGGCCCGCACCATCGAGTGGAGCTCGAGCCGCAGGTCGGCCACCCCGGGAGCGTCCGAGGCCGGCAGGATAGGTCCCGGATAGGAGGCCACCGCCTTCATCACGTCCCCGGAATCGAGTGCGTCCGTGACCTCTCGGACGTCGGTGACCAGAGCGCCCGGGGCCAGGCGGTAGGGCCTCGAGGCCACCACATCCGG
>NZ_JAALDT010000278.1:0-8558 GCF_014144995.1 Dietzia sp. DQ11-71
TGGGCCGGCCGCTGACCGGGGTGGTTCGTCGCCGGCGCCGTCGCCGTGCTCAGGGAGCGATCGGGAGGGCCTGTCCGGCCATGTCGGCCACCGCCCGGTACGCCATGGTCATCCCGGACCCCAGGGGCACACCCGGCCCCGGGTAGGCCTCACCGGAGACCGACGCGGACGAGTTGCCGGCGGCGTAGAGACCCGGGATGGGACGTCCGTCCGCGTCGAGCGCGGCGCCGTTCGCGTCGATCACCGCACCGCCCTTGGTGCCGAGGTCGCCGAGGACGAGTCGGACGGCGTGGAATCGCTCGCCGCCGACCGGTCGCAGGCACTGATCGGCCGTGGCGGCACCCAGGAAGAACCGCCCGTACGGGTCCTCGCCGCGGGCGAAGTCGGCGTCGCGGCCCTGCTCGGCGAAGCCGTTGAACCGGTCCACGCTCTCGCGCAACGCGGCGGGATCGAGTCCGGTGGCCTCGGCCAGTTCCTCGACGGATCCCGCGGTGTGCCACAGGCCGGCACCGCGCAACGCGTCGGGCTCGGGTGCGGGGATACAGATGGCCGGGTAGCCGCCGGCCTCGGCGTCGTCGAACACCAGCCAGAAGTCGTCACCGGCCCCGTCGGCCATGCGGGCGTGCATCCTGCGCCCCATCTGGTCGTACGGCAGCAGTTCGTTGGCGAAGCGCCGGCCGGTGCCGTCGACGATGATCCCGGAGCGGAAGCCCAGGGTGAACGCGGCGTGCCCGTTGGGGAACAGCGTGGCGGGGCACCACCAGGACTGGTCGAGCAGGTCCAGCTCCGCGCCGACCTGCTCGAACATGCGGACGGCGTCTCCCGAGCCCGTGGCGGGGTGGGACGAGGACCAGTCGGCGGTGGGCATGTCCTGCCAGCGGCGGCGGAGGTCCGCCGACCGTTCGAATCCGCCGGCGGCGACCAGTACCCCACGGCGTGCGCCGAGCACCTGCCGGCCTGAGACACCGTTCACGACCACCCCGACGACTCGTCCGTCGTCATCACGGACCAGTTCCTCGGCTGCGGTGTTCAATCGTGTCTCGGCGGTGCCCATCGCGTCGAGGGCGAGCACGAGTCGCGCCACCCAGGCCCTGCCGCCCTCGAGCTTGGTGGTGTCCTCGTCCGCGCCGAACTGGTCGGCCGGAACCGGCGGACGGATGTCGGTCGCGCGGTCGCCGACCTCCTCGCCCTTGATGGGCTTGGGGTAGATGCTCCGGCCGAGTTCCTGGCGCCCCGGGGCGTCGAAGTAGTCGGGGAAGGCCTGGAAGCGGGTCGGGATGCCCAGCTCGTCCTGCAGGAACTCGACGACCTGCGGCCCGGTGTTGAGGAACGCGTCCTGGACGTCGGCGGCGGTGCGGTCCCCGACCACGGCGCGGAAGTAGGTGCGCCCCCGCTCGACGGAGTCCTCGACCCCGTCCCGGGCGAGGACGGAGTTGCCCGGGAGCCACACGGCGCCGCCGGAGTAGGCGGAGGTCCCGCCGAAGCGGTCGGTCTTCTCGATCAGGCAGGTCGACAGACCTCGGGCCGCGGCGGTCGCGGCACCGAAGAGGGCTGCCACCCCCGACCCCACGACCACCACGTCGAATTCCGCGTCGAATGTGTTGTCCTGCGCCGTCACGGCAGCCCCTCATCGTCGTCCAGCTCCGGTGGAACACGTTCCAGTTCCTGTCGTGACCCTAACACCGGCCCGGGGCGCGGCACCCTCGATCGCCGATCGGTGGGTGACGAGGGGGATGCGGTGCAGGATCTGGGTGTGACCGATCGAGACGACAGTACCGGCGCGGGCGTGGAGCACACCGAGGACGGTCGCCACATTGTGGTCGGGGGCCGGCGGTGGCGCGCGACGGACCCGTCGATCCCGGAGAAGCTCCGCTCGGAGCTCGTCAGCGCGTTGATGACCGGCCGACGGCTGGTCAAGACCGAAGGCGATGCCGCCCGGGTGATGGTGCAGGACGCCAAGGTCGCGCTCGGTGAGCGCGGAGACCCGTGGTGGGAACCCACCAGGGAAGGGACACACGTTCGCCTGGCCGCGACGATCAGGACGCTCCTGCGCTCGCGCGTGAAGGGATCGATCTGCCCATCGGACGCGGCCCGGGTGGCTGGTGGGGAACACTGGCGCGACCTGATGCCCGCCGCGAGGGAGGTCGCGTTCGAACTCCGCGAGGAGGGCGTGATCGCGGTGACCCAGCGTGGCGTGCGGGTCACCGGACGTGAGGTGACCGGGCCGATCAGGCTGATCGCCGACGACGGCCTGGAATTCACTCCGCCGACGGGGTGACGTCGCGGCGCCGGACGGGTCCGCGGGCGGGTGAGAAGGTTCGAATTCTTGTAGGCTACTCACCAGTAGGAGTACACCAACCCGACGCTCCGCTCCCCTCAACGGTGGCCTGCCACCGGAGCAGACCGTCCAACGGAAAGGCACGCACTTGCGCCGCACTGTGTTCAACGAAGACCACGAGGCCTTCCGCCAGACCCTCCGTGACTTCATCGAGTCCGAGGTGACCCCTCACTTCCAGGAGTGGTTCGAGGCCGGCATCGTCCCGCGTGAGTTCTACTACAAGCTCGCTGACCTCGGCCTGTTCGGCATCAACGTCGACGAGGAGTACGGCGGCGCGGGGATCAACTCCCACAAGTTCGAGGCCATCCAGTCCGAGGAGACCGCCCGCGCCGGTGTGAACTTCGGCGGTTCGGGTGTCCACGTGCTGCTCGGGCTCCCCTACATCAAGGCCCTGGCGACCGAGGAGCAGAAGCAGCGCTACCTGCCCAAGTTCGTCTCGGGCGAGGAGATGTGGGCGCTGGCGATGACCGAGCCCGGCACCGGGTCGGACCTGGCCGGCATGAAGAGCACCGCCAAGCTCTCGGAGGACGGCACCCACTACGTTCTCAACGGTGCCAAGACGTTCATCACCGGCGGCGTCCACGCCGACCGCGTGATCGTGGCCTGCCGTACCGCTCCCCCGCGTGAGGACGACCGCCGCTTCGGCATCTCGCTGCTCGCCGTCGACACCAAGCTCGAGGGCTACGCGGTGGGCCGCAAGCTCGACAAGGTCGGACTCAAGACCTCCGACACGGCCGAGCTGTCCTTCACCGACGTCAAGGTCCCGGTCGAGGACCTGCTCGGCGAGGAGAACCGTGGCTTCTACTACCTCGGGCAGAACCTGCCGTCCGAGCGCTGGGGCATCGCCTACGGTGCGTACGCCCAGGCCGCGGCCGCCGTGCGCTTCGCCAAGGAGTACACGCAGCAGCGCACGGTCTTCGGCAAGGAGGTGGCCTCGTTCCAGAACACCAAGTTCGAGCTGGCCGCGTGCCAGGCCAAGGTCGACGCCGCGCAGGCCGTCGCGGACCGCGCCCTCGAGGCGCTGGACGAGGGCGAGCTCACCGCCGCCGAGGCGGCCTCGGCCAAGCTGTTCTGCACCGAGGTCGCCGCCGAGGTCATCGACCGTTGCCTCCAGCTGCACGGCGGCTACGGCTTCATGAACGAGTATCCGATCGCCCGCCTGTACTCGGACAACCGCGTCAACCGCATCTACGGTGGCACCAACGAGGTCATGAAGTCCATCATCGCCAAGGACATGGGCCTGTAGGTCCCACGACCCCCTGGCTCCGTCGGGCCCCGTCCGCTCCCCGCGGACGGGGCCCGAGTCGTCCGACGGACTCCCTCTGCCCGTCAGTCCCCGGGTGCGGCCTCGTAGTCGGCGTGCCCCTCGACCCCGTATCTGTATGTGATGGGGTCGATAAAGACGTCGGGTTCGGCGGGGGGCCTCAGGGTGAACACCACGTAGGCGGCGACGATGCCCACCAGGTAGAAAACCGAGAGGACGACGACGAGGACGTCCGCCTCCAGTCCGCTGAGCAGGCACACGAAGATCACCTGGGCGAGCGCAATGCACAGGCCGAACACGGCGATGTCCACCCACAGCACATTGCGACCTGCGACGGCCTTGTAGACGAAGACCACCCCGATCATCGTCACCGGGATCGAATAGAGGGCGACAGTGGCCGCGGGCACGAAGGACGGCTGCGAGGCGCCGCCGAGCACGAAGAGGGCCGCGTACAGCACCATGGTCGGCCAGGCGGCGATCTTGATGTGCTCCCAGTAACTCTCGTTGACCGCGGCGAACACGGCCACGACCCGGTTGTGCCCGCTCCAGTCGTAGGCGAAGTGGAGCACCGAGCCGACGACGATGAGCGGGATGATCGCCCACCAACTCACCGAGACGACGGCACCCGTGTCCAACACGGTCTCATCCTCCCACCGACCGGCGCAGTCCGCCGGTCTTCCCAGGTCAGAGCCGTGTGTCGGACCTGCTTGCTAGTGTTTCCCCAATCGAACACACGGGCGATACGGGGTGCGGCACTCGCCCGCCCGAGGGGGTGCACATGCGGGAGACGACGACCGGGGATGATGCCGGAGCGGTGGCCGGCAGTCCCGCCGTCACCGCCGCCAGCTCCGCAGCCCTGGCGGCACTGCACGCCGAGAATCGCGCGGCCGCCGCCCGGCTGCGCGCCTGTCACGACCTGTGGGCCACCTGCCGCGAGGAACAGGAACTGCGCGACATCGCCGCCGGCTACGGCCCCGGCCTGGACCAACGCCCCGAACACGCCGTCATCGACCCACTGACCATCGCCACAAGTGAGATCGTCGCCGCCTACGGCGTGCACCACAACCGCGCCCGCAGCCTGCTCACCCTGGCCATCACCCTGGTCACCAAGTTCCCCTGTCTCGTCGAGGCCATGGACACCGGCCACCTCGACGAAGCCACCGCCACCCTGCTCGCACGCCACATGCGCACCGTGGACTCCCTGCACCGCGACGACGTCCACCGCGAGGTCATCGACTGGCTCCTGGCCGCCCTCGCCGCCGGCAGGCGCCCCGGACGCGACGCGATCCTGTCCCACACCGACCGCATCATCGCCGCCCACGACCCCGACGGCGTACGCCAGCGCCGCACCGCCGCGGTCCGCGAACGCCGCGTCACCCTGCGCCGCGGCCCCGACGGCATGGCCGACCTCACCGCCCACCTCACCGCCACCGAAGCCTTCGCCATCCACACCCTGCTGCAGACCAGGGCCACCGACCAACGCCACCGCGACACCCGCACCCGCGTCGAGACCACCCGCCGCCACGGCGCCGACACCCTCGACACCGACAACATCCGCAGCATGGACGAACTACGCGCCGACGCCCTCGTCACCGCCCTCCTCGGCCACCCCAACACCGACACAGACGCAGGCAGGGGCGCGGGTGCGGGTCACCGCCCGCCGGCCACCCAGATCCGCCCCACCATCACCGTGCTCGCACCCCCCGGCCCCGACGGCGAACCCGAGGTCTACCTCCCCCGAGGCGGCCCGGCCACCATCGACGCCCTCATCGAACTACTCACCCGCAGCACCGGCGCCACCATCACCGTGCCCGACACCGCACCCGGCGCCGCAGACACCCCCCACCACGCCCACCGCTACCGCATCAGCGACCGACTGGCCCACCGCATCCGCCTACGCGACGGCACCTGCCGCCACCCCGGCTGCTCCGTCCCCGCCGACGCCTGCGACATCGACCACGTCCGCCCCTTCAACCACACAGACCCCACCGCCGGCGGCCCGACCCTCGAAAACAACCTCGCCGCCATGTGCCGCAACCACCACCGCTTCAAAACCTTCCACAACTGGCACTACCAACTCGCCCCCGACGGCACCCTGACCATCACCACCGACACCGGACACACCCTCACCACCCACCCCGACGGCCCCCTCGCCCGCTGGCGCCACCACACCACCGACACCGGCACCGGGGCTGCGACCGACACCGACACCGGCAGCGACAGAGACAGAGACAGCGACATCCCACCCCCACGCCGACCCTGGCTCAACCCCCGACCACAAAGCACCCACTGGTACCGACGCGCCCTACGCCTGGCCGCCGAACGCAAAGCCAACACCATGGCCCCACCACCAGACACCCCACCCGACCACCACCACGACCCCGACCCACCACCCTTCTGACCGGCCAGGCGGGAAGGCGTCAGCGGTGCTTGAGAAGGACTGCCCGGATCCCCTCGTGGAACCCGTCTCGCAGGCGAACCCGCTGGGCTTCCGTCAGGGTGAACTCGTTGAGCATCTGGCAGGCGAACTGCAACAACGGGCGGTCGATCCCCGGGGGAAGCACGCCGCCCGAGAGGAGATGCGCCTGGTCCCGCTGACTCTCCGTGGCGGCCCGCTCGTACCACCACGTTGCGTACTGCTGACCCACGTCGAAGGGGGTCTGCTCACCGGACGAGGTCCAGACCTCGTCCGGGAGCGGTACGAACTTCGACCTCAGCGGCCGACGATGGGGAGCCATCATCGACGGGTTCGGCCGCGACGACCCATTGGGCTCCGCGCCCGGGTCCGAGGGCTTCTGGACCGAGCCCGCGAACTGCGGGGCGACCCGGGAGGACTGCGCCGGGGGCTGGGTGCCCGGGTGCGCCTCGGCGGCCTCGGGGGACGCCTCGGCCGGGCTGGGCCGCCCGGACTCCCCCGCCTTCTCGGTCTTTTCAGCTTTCTCGGCCTTCTCGGTCCTCTCGGCCTTCTCGGTCTTGTCGCTCTGCTTGGCCAACTGTGCGGGCGACGGCCCCGTGGTCTGTGAACTATCGGGCTTCGACGATGCGCCAGGCGCGGGGGACTTGCCGGCCGTCGGCGGTTCGGCTGGTTTCTGAGCGGACTCCCCGGCATCCGGCGCGGGGAACTCGGACTCGGCCCTCGCCGCGCACTCCTGCTCGTCTGCCGCCAACTCCTCCGCATCGGCCGCACGCTCCTCCTCGGCGGCCGTCAGGCGGGTCTCGTCGGCCACCGAGGTGGCCGAGGCGCGATCCGAGCGCAGGACGACGTCGGCCATCCCCACCGACTCCTCGGTCTCGTGGGCGTCCTCCCCCGGATGCACCGGAGGCGCCGTCGGGGTCCTGACCTTCGGGGGGATGGGGCCCTCGAGGACCCTGATCTGCATGGCGTCGTGAAAGTCGGTGCGGGGATCGAGCACAGTCGTGGTGTCGCAGGCGTGTCGCAGTGCAGAGGAGATCGAATCCCAGCCGAAACCGACGAGGTGCATACGGACACCGGCGTCCACGGCCACCCGCACGCCGGGGATCATGTCGGCATCCCCGGTGACCAGGACCATGTCCGAACACTGGCCCTTGTAGGCGGCCTGGATCATATCCGCGACCAGGAGGGTGTCGACCGCCTTCTGGGTTCGTCTCTCACCCCACTCGATCAACTGGCCGGCGCGCAGCTGCACGCCCTCGATCACACGGAGAGTGCGCTGATACCGGTGCGGGCCGGAGTCCGGGATGCCGTCATACCAGTTCTGGCGCTGGACCGGCTGGTCCACCAGACCGTGGGCTACATGGTCTAAACGGTGCACGACCGTGGCCAGGGATATCTCCAACTGGCCGCGCGCACCCTCCTCCCACGAGTTGTAAAAGCTAGCCAGTAGATACGAGGTATCCACGAGGACCAGAGTTCGTTCAAGCATGATGATCACTACCTGTTCTGATTGTCTACGTTGACTTCCAGCATGCCGCAGGGCGGGCGGCCCCGCAGGGTCCGCTGCCGAACCACGTCAGGAGCCCCGATGTCGCAAGCCGTCCCCACCCAGGCCGATCTGAGCGGAAGGGTCGTGCTGGTCACCGGCGCCGCACGCGGCCAGGGGCGCGCACACTGCGAGGCGTTCGCCGCCGCCGGATGTGACGTGATCGCTCTCGACCTGTGCCGGGACATCGAGACGGTCCCCTACCCGATGGCCAATCCGGAGGACCTCGAGGCCACCGCCGAGTCCGTTCGCGCGCTCGGCAGGCGCTGCATCACCGGGGAGGTCGACGTTCGGGACCTTCCCGGCATGCGTGCAGCCGTCGACGCCGCGGTGGCCGAGCTGGGCGGCCTGGACTTCGTCGTGGCCAATGCCGGGGTCTCGCCCCAGCCCGCCGCGTCCTGGGAGCGGAGCGAGGAGGAGTGGGACACGACGCTCGACATCAATCTCAAGGGCACGTGGGTGACGACGACGGTGGCGATCCCCCACATCCTGACGACCGGGCGCGGCGGCTCAGTGGTCTTGATCAGCTCGATGGTGGGACTGCGGGGCGGCTCCTTCACCGCCAGTTACGGGACGTCCAAGTGGGCCGTGCGCGGACTCGCCAAGGCCCTCGCCGGTGAGCTCGGGTTCTCAGGCGTCCGGTGCAACTCGATCCACCCCGGCAACGTCCGTACGCCGATGATCGAGAACCCCTCGATGATCGCCATGATGTCGGGCGGGCAGGGCACCACGCTCGAGGACACCGCGGAGACCTTCAGCGGCATGAACCAGATGCCGCAGCCGTGGGTCGAGCCGTCGGCGATCGCGTCCATGGCCGTCTACCTGTGCAGCGACGCGGGCGCGGGTATCACCGGCGCCTCCATCCCGATCGACCTGGGTGGCAGCGAGAAGTTCGGCCTCTGAGCCGGCGGCACGGCCGCTGCCACCACCGCCACCCACCCGGCCGACCGGATGAAACGCGGCAGCCCGCCCCTCGAGCGAGGGGCGGGCTGCC
>NZ_JAALDT010000279.1:0-6977 GCF_014144995.1 Dietzia sp. DQ11-71
ACCCCTCGCACGCTGGCGCCACCACACCACCGACACCGACACCGGGGCTGCGACCGACACCAGGGCCGACCCCGACGCCGACATCCCACCCCCACGCCGACCCTGGCTCGACCCCCGACCACAAAGCACCCACTGGTACCGACGCGCCCTACGCCTGGCCGCCGAACGCAAAGCCAACACCATGGCCCCACCACCAGACACCCCACCCGACCACCACCACGACCCCGACCCACCACCCTTCTGACCGGCGCGCGGCGAGCCCGGGCCGACACCCTGGTGGCGACAGCACAAAGGCCCGGTGTCGCAGCGTGCGACACCGGGCCCCGGTGGAAGACGGTCAGACGGTCAGTGCTTCTCGCGACCCCAGTGGTACTCGAAGACCAGGCCGCAGGCGGTGATGACCAGCGCGACGGCGCCGCCGATGAGCACCCACCAGTTCCAGAAGGCCGCTCCGTAGCCGATGATGAAGACCGAGAAGGCCACCAGCACGGGCCAGTAGCTGTGCGGGCTGAAGAAGCCGAGCTCGCCGGCGCCGTCGGAGACCTCGGCCTCCTCGAAGTCCTCGGGCAGGGTGCTGATGCGCCGCGCCACGAAGCGGAGGTAACCACCGATCAGCAGGCTCAGGCCGGCCGAGAGCACGAAGGCCGTGGCGCCGACCCACTCGACGCCCGTCCGAGACGTACCGGTGAGGTAGGCGTACGCGATACCCATGACGGCCAGGAAGATAAACAGGGCGTCGAAAATTCGTACTGTTGCGTTCATCGTTCAGGAATCCTTCGCGTGATACCGGGAGAACCGTCAGTTGCCCGACGCGGTCTCGATGATGTTGTTCTGGTCACGGGTATCGCTGCGTCCGGTCTTGAACGGTGCGGTGGAGGTCGAGTACGGGTCCTGGCCGATCGACTCCAGCGCCTCCGCGTTGGACGCGGTCGGGTTGTCCTGACGGAACTGGATGTACTGGGCGAAGGCCTCCGGCGATACCGCGCGCAGCTCGAAGTTCATCATCGCGTGGTAGACACCGCACATCTCGGCACAGCGTCCGACGAACGCACCCTCGCGATCGATCTCCTCGATCTGGAACATGCTCAACTGCTGGTTCTTGCCCGGGTGCGGCATGACGTCGAGCTTGTAGATGAACTCGGGGATCCAGAAGGAATGGATCACGTCGGCCGACGCGAGGCGGAACTCGATGCGCGTGTCGGTCGGCAGAACCAGGACCGGAACCTCCTCGGAGGTACCGACGGTCTCGATGTTGTTGTAGTGGAGGTACGACTTGTCCTCGGCAAGACGACCGTGGATCGGGCCGCCGGCGGCGGGCTCGCCGTCGTGACCGAGTGCCATGCGCTGCTCGTCCGAGAGCACCCCGGCCTCCTCGGCGTCACGCTGGGCCTGCTCGTTGGTGCCGTCCTCGATGGACACACCCGCGACGTCGACCTTGTTGTAGCCGAACTTCCAGTTCCACTGGTAGGCGGTGACGTCGACCTTGACGCCGACCTCCTCCTGCGGACGGAGATCGAGCACCTTGTTCTGCGTGACCACGGTGAAGTAGAAGAGCACGGAGATGATCACGAACGGCGCAGCCGTGTAGATCAGCTCCAGGGGCACGTTGTACGCAGTCTGGCGCGGGAACTCGCCGTCGTCGTTCTTCCGCTTGCGGTGGAACGCCATCGACCAGAAGATCAGGCCCCACACGAAGAAGCCGACGATGAGCGACGTGATGACTGTGCCCGTCCAGAACTCGCGGATCGCGACGCCCTCCGGGGTGATCCCGGTCGGGAAGCCGAAGTTCATCGTCTGGTTCCACCACTTGTTGTCGGTGTGGAGGCTACAACCGGACAACAGCAAGCCCAATGTGCCGAGAGACATCGCGAGTGTCGCCCTGCGCGTCCGACGACGCCCGTCACGCTGTTCCACCATCACGCCTTCCTGATCAGCGGCACCGGCCACGTGGCCGGGACACCTTAAAAGAGTAGACCACGGCTCTCAGAATGGAAGCCGCGGGTCCGGCAATTCACCCGCCCCCGCCCCCACGCCGTCGGCGGGGGGCCGGAGGGGTTCCGCCGACCAGTAGTATTCGATCGCGTCGCGACCCGCTCGGGCGGGTCACCGCTGACGCCCCGACGACGATGGACGAGGTACCCGACGCATGTGTGGCCTGCTTGGTCTGATCACCCCCGACGGCTCCGCCCGTACCCACGAGGCGCGGGTCCTTGGCGCCATGGGGTGCCAGCGCCACCGCGGCCCCGACGAGGTGGGCACCTGGGTCGACGGCGACATGGCCTTCGGGTTCAACCGCCTGTCGATCATCGACATCGCGCACTCTCACCAGCCGCTCCGCTGGGGTCCGCCCGAGCAGCCGGACCGTTACGCGCTGGTGTTCAACGGGGAGATCTACAACTACCTCGAACTCCGCGAGGAGCTGCAGCGCGAGCACGGTGCCGTGTTCGCCACCGAGGGTGACGGCGAGCCGATCGTCGTGGCGTTCCACCACTGGGGCCCCTCGGCCGTCCGCCGGCTCCGCGGAATGTTCGCCTTCGCGATCTGGGACACCGTCGAGCGTTCGCTCTTCGTCGCCCGGGACCCCTTCGGCATCAAGCCCCTGTACATGGCGACCGGACCCGGCGGAACCGTGTTCGCGAGCGAGAAGAAGTCGGTCACCGAACTGATCGACCTCGTCGTCGTCGACACCTCCCTCGACACCCGCGCCCTCCAGCACTACGTCACCCTCCAGTACGTCCCGGAGGACGAGACCCTCACCCGGGGCGTCCGGCGCCTGGAGTCGGGATGCCATGCCACGGTCACCCCCGGCACCGAGCCCGTGATCCAGCGCTACTTCGAGCCCACGTTCCCCGTCGTGCCCGTCGCCGACGGCGACGCCGAGCGCCGCTACGACGAGATCGCCGCCGCACTCGAGGACTCGGTCGCCAAGCACATGCGCGCCGACGTCACCGTCGGCTCGTTCCTCTCGGGGGGCATCGACTCCACCGCCATCGCCGCCCTCGCGCGACGCCACAACGAGAACCTCCTGACGTTCACCACCGGTTTCGAGCGCGAGGGGTACTCGGAGATCGACGTCGCCGCCGAGTCGGCCGCCGCGATCGGCGTGGAGCACATCGTCAAGGTGGTCTCGCCCGAGGAGTTCGCCGCCGCGATCCCCGAGATCATCTGGTACCTCGACGAACCGGTGGCCGACCCGGCGTTGGTCCCGCTGTACTTCGTCGCCCGCGAGGCGCGCAAGCACGTCAAGGTCGTCCTCTCGGGTGAGGGCGCGGACGAACTGTTCGGTGGCTACACCATCTATAAGGAGCCCCTGTCGCTGGCGCCGTTCGAGAAGGTCCCCGGTGGGATCCGTCGTGCGCTGGGCCGACTCAGCACCCGGATCCCGGAGGGCACCCGGGGCAAGAGCCTGCTGCACCGCGGCTCGATGAGCCTCGAGGACCGGTACTACGGCAACGCCCGCTCCTTCTCCGACGCGCAGGTGGAGGCGGTCCTCCGCGACTACCGACCGGAGTGGAGCCACCAGGACGTCACCGCGCCGATCTACGAGCGGTCCCGCGGATGGGACCCCGTCGCGAGGATGCAGCACCTGGACCTGTTCACGTGGCTGCGCGGCGACATCCTGGTCAAGGCCGACAAGGTCACCATGGCCAACTCCCTCGAGCTACGGGTGCCGTTCCTCGACCGTGAGGTCTACGAGGTCGCGTCGCGGCTCCCCCACACCGAGAAGGTCGCCCACGGCACCACCAAGTACGCACTGCGCAAGGCCCTCGAACGGATCGTTCCCGCCCACGTGCTGCACCGGAAGAAACTGGGATTCCCCGTCCCGACCCGTCACTGGCTGGCCGGGCCGGAGTTGCACGACTGGGCACGCGAGCACGTGGCGGCGTCCGGCACCGACGAGTTCGTGGACAAGGCCGCGGTACTGCGGATGCTCGACGAGCACCGCCGCGGCGAGTCCGATCACAGTCGTCGCATCTGGACCATGCTGTGCTTCATGATCTGGCACGGCATCTTCGTCGAGGGCCGGATCACCCCGGACATCGAGCAGCGCGAGTACCCCGTCCGCCTCTAGCAGGAGGCGGCGGGACGGTCAGGCGGGAAGGAGCGCCGACAGTTCCTCGGCGGCCTCGTCCCCGTAGGCGTCGACGAGCCGGCGGCGGGCGGCGGCCGGGTCGATGGTCCACTCCTGCGTGCCCGTGGTCTCCAGGACGTGGGTGGCGATGAGGGCTCCGAACTGGGCGGAACGCTCCAGCGACAACCCGTCCAGGACACCGGAGAGGAAGCCCGCCCGGAACGCGTCGCCGACCCCCGTGGGATCCAGCAGGTTGTCCGACGGGACGATCCCGACCTCGATGGGCTCCGCGCCCTGCTCGACGATCACGACGCCCTTCCCACCCCGGGTGGTGACGCGAGTGCCGACCTTGGCGTCCAGCTCCTCGGCCGACCACCCGGTCTTGTTGAGCAGCAGCTCGTACTCGTATTCGTTGGTGAACAGGTACCGCGCCCCGTCGACCAGCTCACCGGCCGCGTCCCCGTCGAGGAACGCGAGCTGCTGGGAGGGATCGGCGGCGAAGTCCAGACCGAGCTCGCGGCACTCCATCGTGTGGGAGTGCATCGCCGTGGGGTCGTTGGCCCCGATGAGCACGATGTCCGGACGGCCGATCCGCTCGGCCAGGCGAGCCAGCGAGATCGTCGCCGCCTCCCCCATCGCACCGGGGTAGAACGACGCGAGCTGCGCCATCTCCGAATCGGTCGTGCACACGAACCGCGCCGTGTGCAGCGCGGAGCTGATGTGGACCGCCGAGCAGTCGACACCGTGCCGCTCGAGCCAGTCGCGGTACTCGACGAAGTCCTCGCCCGCCGCCCCCACCAGATGGGGTCGCCGACCCAGGACGCCGAGCGCGAAGGCGATGTTGCCGCCGACCCCGCCCCGGCGGATCTGCAGCGAATCCACCAGGAAGCTCAGCGACACGTGCGCGAGCTGGTCCGGCAGCAACTGCTCGGAGAAGCGACCCGAGAAGGTCATGAGGTGGTCGGTGGCGATGGAACCTGTGATGACGACGGGCATGCCCCAGACAGTAGACGACCCGGACCGATCGGTGATCGGCCCGGGTCGCCCGGTCGTCAGTGCGACCGCGGCGTCAGTTGAACGAGTCGCCGCATGCGCAGGAGCCCGTGGCCTGCGGGTTGTCGATGGTGAAGCCCTGCTTCTCGATGCTGTCGACGAAGTCGATGGACGCACCGGTCAGGTACGGGACACTCATCCGGTCGACGGCGAGCTTGATGCCGCCGAAGTCGTCGACCACGTCACCGTCGAGCGAGCGGTCGTCGAAGAAGAGCTGGTAGCGCAGGCCCGCGCAGCCACCGGGCTGGACGGCGATGCGCAGCGAGAGGTCGTCACGACCCTCCTGGTCCAGCAGGGCCTTGGCCTTGGCGGCGGCTGCCTCGGTGAGCAGTACGCCGGTAGCGGTGTTCTCCGCAGTGGTCATGTCGGTTCTCCTTGCGATCGGAAGAGGGCTTCGGGGGCGTCGTGAAAGGTTCAACGCCCACCGGGGAGTCCTCTATTCCCCGGCACCCGTTCCCCCGCCTACGATACGCCTGCGGTCGCCCATGGGTGAATGTCCGGCGCCGGTGTCGATCGCCTAGCCTGGGTGTGTGAAGTTGCGTGCATTCGGCTCCAGAGACGACGAGAGCGGCAAAGGCTCCCCCGCCCCCGAGGGGCGGCCCGCATCCGCGTCCGCGGATGCGGCTGCCTCCGAGCCCTCCGGCGACCCGCGCCGCCCCGCGGGCAAGGGGAAGCCGACGCCCCGTCGTCGCGACCAGGAGCGCGCCCGCGGGGTGCGCCAGGGTCCGGTGACCGCGCCGGTCACCCGCAAAGAGGCCAAGGAGCGCAAGAAGGCCGCCCAGGCGACCATGACCAAGGACGAGCGTCGGGCCGCCAGGGCCGGCGAGCGCGCCGCGCGCGAGGAGCGCCGCCAGCTCATGATGGAGGGCGACGACCGTTACGTGCTCTCCCGTGACCGCGGAGAGGTCCGCCGGTTCGCGCGCGACTGGGTCGACACCCACCGGCGCCTCATCAACTGGTTCATGCCGCTCGCCCTGTTCGTGATCGTGTTCCAGCTCATCCCGAACCCGACCCTCATGGTCTACAGCCAGACCCTCTTCCTGGTGCTCATCATGGTCGTCGTCGTCGACGGCATCCTCCTCGGACGAACCGTGAACAAGGCGGTCCGCGAGAGGTTCCCGTCCACCGACGACACCGGTTTCGGCATGGGGTGGTACGCCGTCATGCGTGCGACGCAGCCCCGCATGCTCCGCACCCCCCGCCCCCGGGTCCGCCCGGGCGACGCCATCTGACCCGTCCAGAGCCACTGATCCCCGGAAGGGCCTGACCCCCCATGCGCCTGCTCGTCCTCGGTGGTATCCGCTCGGGCAAGTCCGCCCACGCCGAGTCGGTGGCCGCGGCCACGGACGACGACGTCGTGTACGTCGCCACGGCCCGGCGCGACCCCGGGGACGACGAGATGGCCGCGCGGATCGAGACACACCGCGAGCGCCGGCCCACCCGGTGGGTGACCGAGGAGACGGAGGACATCGTCCGGGTCCTCGCCGACCACCCGACATCGACGGTCCTCGTGGACGACCTCGGAGGCTGGTTGACGCGTCGGATGGACGCCACACTCGGGTGGACCGACGGGGGTGCCGCGGTCGCGGCGGACCTGGACGCCCTCGTCACCGCTGTCGCCGAGCACTCCGGCACCCTCGTCCTCGTCTCGCCCGAGGTCGGTCTGGGAGTCGTGCCGGACACGCTCTCCGGTCGGGTGTTCGCCGATGTGATCGGTTCGCTCAACCGGCGGCTGGCCGGGGTGTGCGACTCGGCGGTCCTCGTCGTCGCCGGTCGCCCCCTCCCCCTCGAGGCCGTGCACCCGACCGCCGGTGGCGCCACTCGCACCCCGGACGCCCGGACGGGGGCGGCC
>NZ_JAALDT010000027.1:0-3350 GCF_014144995.1 Dietzia sp. DQ11-71
GTCGCCGCCCAGCGCCGTCGCTGCGGTCGACGGGCCGGGCCGGGCGGCGGGGTCGGCCGCGCCGCTACATGTCCTCCAGCGACCGACCGTTGGTCTCCGGGATGAACTTCGCCACGAACAGCAGCGACAGCAGCGCGGAGACCGCGTAGAAGCCGTAGGTGAACGTCAGGCTGAACTCGGCCATCGGCGGGAACGCGGTGGACACGGCGAAGTTCGCCAGCCACTGCGCGGCCGCCGCCAGGCCGAGGGCCGCGGAGCGGATGCGGTTGTTGAACATCTCGCCGAGCAGCACCCACACGGCCGGGCCCCACGACATGCCGAAGAACACGACGAACCCGTTCGCGGCGATGAGCGCGATCAGCCCTTGGGTGTCGGCGAGCTGTGGGGCGAGCTCGCCGTCCGGGCCCGGTCCCATGGTCGCGGTGCTGAACATCAGCGCCATCACGGCCAGCGAGATCGTCATGCCGACGGACCCGGTGATGAGGAGCTTGCGGCGGCCGATCTTGTCGATGAGTGCGATCGCCACGATCGTCACCACGATGTTCGTCACGGACGTGATGACCGTCTGGGTGAGCGCGTCCTCCTCGGTGAAGCCGACCGACTGCCACAGCGAGGTGGAGTAGTAGAAGATCACGTTGATGCCCACGGCCTGCTGGAAGACCGACAGGATGATGCCGATCCACACGATGGGCAGCAGGTTGACCCCGCCCGGCTTGACCAGGTCGCGCCACGAGCGCTTGCGGTCGTCGCGGACCGTCGCGCGGATCTCCCTGATCCGGGAGTCGACACCGCCCTGCTGAATGGAGCGGAGGACCTCGCGGGCCCGGTCGACCATGCCCTTGCCCACCAGGTAGCGCGGTGATTCGGGGATGGTCAGCGCGAGCACCCCGTAGGTCACGGCGGGGATCACCTCCGCCCAGAACATCCACCGCCACGCCTCGGCGCCGAACCACAGTTCCTCGATCGCGCCGCCCGCGATGCCGGCCAGCCAGGCGTCGGAGAGCAGTGCGACGAAGATGCCGGAGACGATCGCGAGCTGCTGCAGTGATCCCAGCCGACCGCGGATCGCGGGTGGGGCGACCTCGGCGATGTAGGCCGGCGCGATGACGGACGCCGCGCCCACCCCGAGCCCGCCGACCAGCCGCCAGATGATGAGGTCGACGGGGCCGAAGGCGAACCCGGTCCCCAGGGCACTGGCGGTGAACAGCACCGACGCGAGGATCATCACGCGGGTGCGACCCCAGTGGTCGGCCAGACGACCGGCGACGTAGGCGCCGACCATGCACCCGAGGAGGGCGGAGGACACGGCGAAGCCGGTCAGCCCGGCGTTCATCTCGAAGGTCTCCTGCACGGCGTCCACGGCACCGTTGATCACCGCGGTGTCGAACCCGAACAGGAAGCCGCCCAACGCCGCGACCAGGGAGATGAGCACCACCCGGCCGGTGTTGAACGTCTCCTCCTCGGCGGGTGTCGGTGAGGTCTGCTGCGTGGACATGACGTACCCCGCTCTGTCGGCCGATGCACCTGCACCAAGTGGTGAAGGGAGCGTAGGCACGCGGTGCAAGTGACGCAAGCGATAAAGGGGACAGTCGTTCCGCCCGGTCCGCCCCCACGGGACGAGAACACGTTCTAGGCTCGGGGTCACCTCGTCGTCGTCACCGAAAGGGCCACCGCCTTGAGCGCCTCACCCGACCAGATCCGTTCCACCGCCGACTCCTACATCGCGGCACTGACCGCCGGCGACCTCGAGGCCGTGATGGACCTCTACGCCGAGGGCGCCACCGTCGAGGACCCGGTGGGCAACGGCACCGTCCACGAGGGCAAGGCGGCCATCCGCGAGTTCTACGCCAGCGTCGTGGCGATGAAGATCGAGGGCGAGGTGCTCGAGGCCCGCGTGTGCGGCGACGACCTGCTGTTCAACTTCGAGATCACCACGCACTTCGACGCGGACTCCAAGGCCACCATCAACGTGTGGGACCTCATGACCCACGACGAGCAGGGCAAAGTCACCTCGATGCGCGCCTACTGGACCCCGGAGAACATGCGCTGACCCCGCGCCCCTGAACCCCGCGCCGGCCGGGGTCGCCGGGGCGCGCGGACTACGCGCCGCCCTGGCTCCCGGCCCCCTGGGGCACGTTCTCCGACGGTTGCACGACCACCAGTCCCGCGCCGCCGAACGCCAACTGGAACGTCTCCCCGGACCCGCCCCGGAGCAGGGACTTCACCCCGCCCGTGTCCACTCGGACGTCCATCGTCACCCCGGCGGTCCACAGGACCACGGCCTGGGGATCGGCGAACGTCGGCGCGGAGGTCACGTCGAGCGCGACCGGCTGGCCCTTGGTGGTCACCGCCACGAACCCGGTCCCCCGCAGGGAGACGTTGAACAACCCGCCGGTCATCACGGCACCCTTGGCGGCGATGCGGTGGATGTCCCACGCGATCCCCTCGGAGAACGCCAGCACGCTCGCACCGTTGACCGAGATCATGTCGTCCTCCAGGTAGAGGACCTGGACCTCGGAGGCCTGGTCAGCGAGGAACAGCTCACCCCGCCCGGTGCAGCGCATGAGGGGCACACCCTCCCCCGTCGCCGCCGCCTTGAACATCCTGCCGATCCCGCCGCTGCCGACGTTCTCGAACCCGACCTGCCCCTGGTAGGCGACCATCGATCCGGTCCGCGCGAGGATCGGCTGGTCGGCGAGCGTCACCTTGAGCATCTTGGAGTTCTGGAGGGCGAACGGGCGGTTCGTCTCCGCCTCGCGCGCCGACTGGAAGAGGTCCCCGTGGATCATGGCGCACACGGTACGCCCGCTCCACTAGCCTTGGGGTCATGATCACCGCAATCGTCTTCGTCCACGCCGAGACGGCGCGGATCCCCGAGGTCGCCGGGGCCATCGCCGATATCGACGGAGTCTCCGAGGTCTACTCGGTCACCGGCACCATCGACCTCATCGTGCTGGTGCGGGCCCGGCGCAACGACGAGATCGCCGACATCGTCTCGGACCGCCTCAACAAGGTCCCCGGCGTGGTGGACACCGAGACCCACATCGCGTTCCGCACCCAGTCCAAGCACGATCTCGAGGCCGCGTTCTCGATCGGGTACGAGGACTGAATCGGGTACGAGGACCGAACCGGCTACGAGGACCGAACCGGCTACGGGGGCCGGGAGTCAGGTCGGCTGGCCGGTCATCTGCTGTATCCGGGCCCGACGGCGGGCCCGGCGTCGGGCGCGCTGTAGCTCGGTGAGGAGCTCCCTGCCGGTCCATTGTCGCCGGTCCTCGCCGGCCGCCTCGGCCTCGTGCACCAGCGCCACCGTCCGCGCGCAGGCCGGCGCCTCCAGGCCCAGCGTGCGG
>NZ_JAALDT010000280.1:0-7839 GCF_014144995.1 Dietzia sp. DQ11-71
CCACGGGCAGACCCCGTCCAACGTCGCCGGCGCCCTCGACACCGCCCTGCCCGGCGCACCGCTCACCGACCTCGGCCGCGATCAGGCACGGCTGGTGGGCGGGGAGCTGGCCGGGTCGGGGATCAGGCCGTCCGTCGTGCTCAGTTCCGAGGCCGCGCGCGCCCGCGAGACCGCCGGGCTCATTGCCGGGGAGATGGGCCTGCCCACCCAGGCCGTGCCCGGCGTCCACGAGGTGCAGGCCGGCCGCTACGAGATGCAGACCGGTGCCGAGGCGCTCCTGGCCTACAACCGGGTGGTGCGTGACTGGTTGGAGCTCGGCGACCTCGCCTCCCGGCTCCCCGACGGCGAGAGCGCCCTGGACGTGCGGGACCGGGCGATGCCGCTGATCGCCGAGCTGCGTGAGTCCCATCTCGACAACGCCGTGGACGTGGTGTTGGTGGTGCACGGCACGCTCATGCGGATGCTCGCCGTGTTCGCCGGCGCCGTCCCCTCGCAGTGGGCGCTGGACAACCGGATCTCCAACTGCGGGGTCATCGAGCTCGCTCCGGACGGCGGCGGCTGGTCGTGCGAACGGTGGGGCGACCACCCGGGGCGGCCGGGGTACTGACGGCGGCGGGCTCGGCCCCGATCGAGCTCGGCCCAGATCGAGCTCAGCCCCAGCCGAGCGCGTGGAGCGTCTCCTCGTCGATCCCGAAGTGGTGCGCGATCTCGTGGATCACCGTCACCGCCACCTCGTGGACCAGCTCCTCCTCGGTGGAGCAGAACGCGCACAGTGCACCCCGGTAGATCGTGATGGTGTCCGGGAGGAACCCCGAGTAGGTGGTGTCGCGCTCGGTCAGCGCCACCCCCTCGTACAGGCCCAGCAGGTCGGGCTCGTCCGGGTGGCGGTCGGCGATGAGCACCACGACGTTGTCCATCGCCTCGAACAGCGCGTCCGGGACCGAGTCCAACGCGTCGTCCACCAGCTCCTCGAAGCGTGTCTCGTCGACCCTCAGGCTCACGGCGTCCCGCCGGGCACCGGTACCGACACCGTGCCCTGGCCCGCGTCGGTCGGCGCTCCGGGGACGCCTCCCGGCGGCTGACCCGGCGGCGGGATCTGCGTGGTGGTGGGAGCGACCGGGGTGGCTCCGTCGACCAGCACGCCCTGGCGCGCCGACCCCCGCAGTACCGCGAACGGGCCGGGTTCCGCGGCCTTCATCAACCCGCAGTTGACGGTCCGGCTACCCGTCTGCCACGACACCTCCGAGATCGGGTTGACCAGCGTCGAGATGAGGGTCGTCCGCCGCAGCGTCTCGGCGTCACCGAGGTAGGCGACACCGGCCTCCCGGCAGGCGTCGGCCGTGAGCTCGGACTGCTGGCGGGGGTCCGGCGGGACCGGCCCCTCCGGGAACACACCGGAGACGTCCACGTCGGCGACGATCTCGATCGAGTGGTCCTCCGAACAGGGCGTGGTCGCGCCGGGAAGGCCCTCGTCGGTGAAGCCCAGACAGGTACCCGGGTCCCACCGACGGTGCTGGTCGGCCTCGGCGAACGTGCCCGTCGACAGGGCGGAGCGCCCGTCGAGTTCGGCGGCGGCGACACCGCACAGCACGCTGCGGTCGCCCTTGTCCCAGCCCTCCTCGGACGGCGGCACGACGAGCCCGGTGAAGCGGCCGTCGGGGTCGACCTCGCGCCCGTCGGCGTGCCGGGAGATCAGCGGGAGGCAGCGCTCGGTCCCCACCGGCGCCAACTCGGCGCTGACCGGCAGCGGCGCACCCTCCCCGAAACCGGGGACCTCCGACAGGTCGATCCGGGCCGCCACCTCGAACCGGTGCGGCTCGGCGCAGTCCACCGTGTCGAACGAGGTGACGCGGTCCGCGGCGTCGAGCGACCAGGTCAGGCAGGTACCCGGAGCGGCCTCGGCGTACGCGGGCCCCGACAGGGTGCGCGGGTCGACCTGCGGGACGACCGCCGCGATGCGCTCGGCGCGGGAGGAATTGGGATCGTTGATCGCCGACGCCATGAGCGCACCGGTGACCGCCCCGCCGGACAGGATGGCGAGGAGGGAGGCCATGACCGCGCCCCGTGTGCGGAGCAGCGATCGACCACGGCGCGACGATCGGGTGGAAGTGGTCATCGCCTTCCATGATGCCGCAATCGCGCGGTCCCGATAGGATCCACTGCATGAGCGGACAGAACCACGACGAGCCGGCCGGTGCGGACGGCGACGTGCGCTCGCCGCGGGACGGGGTGGACCCGGAGGTCCTCGAGTTCGCACAGATGCTGTTCCAGTTGGCCCGCGACGGCGAGACCGAGCGGCTCGCGGCGTATGTCGACGCCGGGGTGAGCCCGGACCTCACCAACGAGCGGGGCGACGCCCTGCTGATGCTCGCCGCCTACAACGGGCACCCGGACACCGTCCGCGCCCTGCTCCAACGCGGCGCCGAGGTGGACCGCGCCAACGACCGGGGCCAGACGCCGCTGGCGGGAGCGGTGTTCAAGGGGTACGGCGAGGTCGTCCGCGCGCTCTTCGAGGCCGGTGCGGACCCCTACGGCGGGACACCCACCGCGGTCGACACCGCGCGCATGTTCGAGAAGGACGCCTTCCTCGAGCTGTTCGGCGTCTGATCCACCCGCGGCCACGGTCGCGGCTCGGGCCGGCCGGGTGGGGCCGCTAGGCTGAGGTGCGTGATCGATCTCAAGCTGCTCCGCGAGAACCCCGACGTCGTCCGCGACTCCCAGCGCACCCGTGGTGAGGACCCGTCGCTGGTCGACCAGCTGCTCACCGCCGACGAGGCCCGCAGGTCCTCGATCGCGGCCGCGGACGGGGCCCGCGCCGAACAGAAGGCCCACGGCAAGAAGGTCGGACAGGCCTCGCCCGACGAGCGTCCCGCGCTGCTCAAGGCCGCGGGTGCGTTGAAGCAGGCGGTCAAGGACGCCGAGGAGGCCGAGAAGACCGCCGCGGCGGAAGTCGAGCGACTCCAGCGGCTGCTGTCCAACGTCGTCGAGGAGGGCACGCCCGCCGGCGGCGAGGACGACTTCGTGGAGATCGAGCGCGTCGGCGAGATCCCGACCTTCGACTTCGAGCCGAAGGACCACCTCGAGCTCGGCGAGAGCCTGGGGCTGCTCGACATGGAGCGCGGAGCGAAGGTCTCCGGCGCGCGTTTCTACTTCCTCACCGGCTACGGCGCCCTGCTGCAGCTGGGCATGCTGCAGCTGGCGGCGCAGAAGGCGACCGCCAACGGCTTCACGATGATGATCCCGCCCGTCCTGGTGCGACCGGAGATCATGCAGGGCACCGGGTTCCTCGGCGCGCACGCCGACGAGGTCTACAAGCTCGACGCCGACGACCTCTACCTGGTCGGCACCTCCGAGGTGGCGCTCGCCGGCTACCACCAGGGCGAGATCCTCGACCTGTCGGACGGCCCGAAGCGGTACTGCGGTTGGTCCTCCTGCTTCCGCCGCGAGGCCGGGAGCCACGGCAAGGACACCCGCGGAATCATTCGCGTCCACCAGTTCGACAAGGTGGAGATGTTCTCGTGGTGCAGGCCCGAGGAGGCGCACGCCGAGCACAAGCGTCTGCTGGGGTTCGAGAAGGAGATGCTCGAGGCGATGGGCCTGCCGTACCGCGTCATCGACATCGCGGGTGGCGATCTCGGTTCCTCGGCGGCCCGGAAGTACGACTGCGAGGCGTGGGTCCCCACCCAGGGCACCTATCGCGAGCTCACCTCGACCTCCAACTGCACGACGTTCCAGGCCCGCCGCCTGGGTGTGCGGTACCGCGATGACGAGGGTCGGACGCAGACCGCCGCCACCCTCAACGGCACCCTCGCCACGACGCGGTGGCTGGTGGCGATCCTCGAGAACCACCAGCAGGCCGACGGCTCCGTCGTGGTGCCGGAGGCGCTGCGGCCGTTCGTCGGCAAGGACGTGCTCGAGCCGATCCGCTGACCACGAACCGCGGGTGGTCGCCGGGGTGTCCGGGGACGACGACGAGGTCGTCGGACGCCTCGCGGGCCGCCGCCCGGGTCACGGGCGGAACAGCATCATCACGCCGCTCGCGCTGGCGCACGTCCGGCCGTCGGTGTCGGTGACCCGGACCTGCACCACGCACGTCGACCGGCCCGCGTGCTCGACCTCCGCGCGGATCGTGGCGGGCGTGCGCTCCAACCGGAGCGCCCGGATGTACCGCACGGTGAGGTCGAGGGTGCTGTAGCCGACGCCCTCCTCCACGACCGTCGCCGTCGCGTAGCCGAGCGCCGTGTCCACCCACCCGGAGACGATCCCGCCGTGGACCGTCCCGCCGTTGTTCAGCGCCCACTCCGCGGGCTCGGCCGTCATGGTCACCGCGCCCACCTCGGCCGCGGACAAGCGGACGCCGAGCGTGTGCGCGCCGGGGGAGAGGTGTCGCTCGCCGTCGATGATGAGGCGCAGCGCCTCCAGACCCGCGTGCACGCTGCGCTCGGCCGCATCCGGCAGGGCAGGCCAGGAGTAGTGGCGGCCGCGTGCCACCGGGTCGACCGAATCGAAGGGGGCGTCATCCACCCCGCCGAACCTACCGGCAGGGGCGGGCACCAGTGTCGGTGCGGGCGGCTACGCTGGTGGCCGTGGAGCTGCTCTATACGGGGATCATCGGGTTCGCCCGCACAATGTTCAAGGTCCAGGGCCTGGACCTCACGATTCGCGGGGAGCGCAACTTCCCCGAGGTCGGTGGGGCGGTGGTGGTGATGAACCACACCGGGTACCTCGACTTCGTCTACGGCGGCATTCCGGCGCGCGTGCACAAGCGGTTCATCCGCTACATGGCCAAGGTCGAGGTGTTCGACCACAAGGTGTCCGGGCCGATCATGCGCGAGCTCAAGCACATCCCCGTCGACCGGACGGCGGGCAAGGCGTCCTTCGACGAGGCTGTCGCCCGTCTCCGGGCCGGCGAGCTGGTCGGCGTGTTCCCCGAGGCCACCATCAGCCGCAGCTTCGAGGTCAAGGGCTTCAAGTCGGGCGCGGTGCGGATGGCACTGGCGGCCGATGTCCCCATCATCACCGTGACCCTGTGGGGATCGCAGCGGGTGTGGACCAAGGGCCTGCCCAAGAAGCTCCTGCGCCCCAAGGTGCCGATCATGATGGAGGTCGGCGAGCCGATGCGGGCCTACGAGCCCGTCGCAGAGTGCACCGAGGAGCTGCGCTCCCGCATCCAGGCCACCCTGGAGCGCCTCCAACAGGAGTACGCGGAGCGCTACGGCGCCTACCCGGCCGGCGCCAACTGGGTGCCCGCCCGCCTCGGCGGTTCCGCCCCCACGTTGGAGGAGGCCACCGCCCTGGACGAGGCCGAGCACGCCGAGCGCATGCGACGCCGTGCCCAGAAGGCAGTCGACCCGGATGCCGATGCCGGTGACGAGCCGGAGGGACCGGCGGGCCCGGACGCTCCGTGACCCGTTCCCGACCGCTGCTCGTCGCCTCCGACGTCGACGGGACCCTGATCGACAACGATCACCTCGTCCCGGCCGCGAACCGGGCCGTCGTGGCGGACCTCGTCTCGGACGGGGCCACGTTCGTCCTGGCCACCGGACGCCCGCCACGCTGGCTGCCCCAGGTGGTCGACCAGTTGCCCGTCGCGCCCCTGGCGGTCTGCGCCAACGGAGCCGTCATCATGGACACCGACAGTGGCGAGTTCCTGGCCACCAGTCTCCTCGATCCCGAAACGCTCGCCGCGATCGACGAGGTGCTGCGCAGGCTGCTGCCCGGCAGCGGGATCGCGGCCGAGCGCCTGGGCGCCGACGCCGCGGATGCCGATTTCGTGGCCAGCCCAGACTACGAACACGCCTGGATCCATCCCGCGCACCTCGAGGTGGGTCACGACGAGGTCCTCTCCGAGCCGGTGCTCAAACTGCTCGCCCGGGTCCCCGGTATGCCGAGCGCCGACATGGCGGCGGCACTGCGCGGGGAGGTGGACCACCTGGCGGATCTCACCTACTCGACCACCGACGGGCTGATCGAGTTCGCGGCCCGCGGTGTGACCAAGGCGAGTGGGCTGTCCCGGATCGCGGCGGGGACGGCGGCCGGCGCGGCCGTCCCGTCCGACGCGGTTCCGGTCACCGTCGCGTTCGGCGACATGCCCAACGATCTGGAGATGCTGCGCTGGGCAGATCACGGGGTCGCGATGGGCAACGCGATCCCCTCCGTGCACGCGGCCGCCGACGAGGTCACGCTCACCAACGACGAAGCCGGGATCGCGCACGTCCTACGGCGTTGGTGGGGCTGAGCGGCGGACCCGACCGAGGCCCTGTCGAAATGGGTCGAAATGGGATGCGGACCGGTCCCCACCACTTCCCCGGTGTGCACGCCGCCCCGGGTGGGGGAGGGGTGCACACCTGGTGGGACCCGGTCCGCACGATGTGGTCGGCCGGCGCGCGCCCGGTGATCGGGCGGCGCCGGCCGAGGATCAGGGGTTCGGCTCGACGGTGAGTTCCCGGGTCGCCGGGTCGTAGACCAGCGTGCCGCCGACGAACCGCTGGGCGACCGTCCCGTCGGCGCGCTCGGCCTCCGCGGAGACCGGCAGTCCGAGCGGGCCGTGCTCGAAGCCCTGGGCGGCCCACGCGTCGCCGATCACGCCCCACACGGGGTGCGTGCCCGTCTCGGGTGAGGAGTACAGCGCGCCGTTCTCGTGCTTGACCAGGGAGACGTCGCCGAAGCGCTGGACTCCGGACAGTGCCTTGCCGAGCGGGCCGGCCAGCTTCTGGGCGAGCCCGGAGAAGTCGCGGCTGAGCACGTTCTGTGCCGAGCCCGCGTCGAGGCCGATGGCGTCCTGCACCGACCCCGCGTCGAGCGGGATGTCCGACAGCGACTTGCCGCCGGTGAGGATCCGGGTCAGGGTCGCGGGATCGAGCTTGCCGCCGGTGAGGACTGTCCGCAATGCGGAGGTCACGGCCTCCTGGACGCTTCCCTGGGTGATGACCGACGGGAGATCCGCGCTACCGGTGCCACCTCCCGTGCCACCGCCGCCACCGGTGCCACCGCCCGTGCCCGGGCTGGGGCTCGGCTGGGTCGGGGCCGGGGCGCCGCCCCCGCCGCTCTTGGCGTAGGAGGACGCGATGTCGCGGATCTGGCCCATCTTGGCGTAACCGGAGTTGCCCGGGCAGGACGTGAGGCCGACGTCGCGGTGGGCGAAGATGTTGGGCAGCCGGACGGCGGTCCCGTACGAGTACTTGGTGTACGAGGTGCCCTCGGAGTAGTGGGTGTCGGTGCCCTTGGGGTCGACGCCGGCGACGGACAGGCGCCAGCCGATGATCTCGCCGACCTTGCGGACGGTGGCGTCCGACGGGGAGACGGTCGAGTAGTCGCCCATCATCGAGATGCCCCAGGTGTTGCCGTTGAAGCCGCCGGCGTGGGCGCCCTGGACGTTGCGGCTGAGTCCTCCGTGGCGGCCCTCGAAGGCCTGGCCGTACTTGTCGACCAGCACGTTGTATCCGACGTCGCACCAGCCGAGCGTGCGTGCGTGGTACGTGTAGATGCCGCGCATGACGCTGGCCGACCCCTCGCGGGAGTAGTTGTTGCTGCCCGCCGTGTGGTGCACGACCGCCGCGGCGAGGGTGGGGTCGTAGCTCGCGCTGCGGCAGCGGATCGACTCGTCGGCGCCCCAGCCGGAGCGGGAGATGATCGACGGCTGCCTGGCCGCGATGTCCCCGTGCGTGCCGCTGCCGCCGGAGGCGGTGATGTCGGCGAACGCCTCGGGATCGGGCGTCGGGGTGTCGTCGGGGGAGAGCAGGACGGCCTTGACCGAGGCGGGTTCGATCGAATCGGTGCTGCCTGAATCGGCGCTGCCCGAGCCGGCGTCGAGGCCCGAGGTCTCGGCCACGGGCTTGA
>NZ_JAALDT010000281.1:0-5645 GCF_014144995.1 Dietzia sp. DQ11-71
GCACGACCGGCGCGTGCGCGGCGGCCGGGCGGGCCGGCGACGGCTCGCGTCTCGACGAAGGCAGGCGCTCGCTGCTCACCGGCGCGGTCGAGGTCGCGGAGGTGGAGGACGAAGGTTGCGTCGAGATAGGGGAGGGTGCGGCTGATGTGAGACCGGACTGCTGCACCGAGGACGCCACCGGCCCAGCCGCTGTGGCTGTCGCCGTTCCCCCGGAGAGCCAAGCTGCTCCCGCTCCCGCCGAAAACCCGAGCAGGGCCAGTCCGGCGAGAACCATGAGCGACATGGATCGGGCGAATGGCGGGCGCGTTGAAGGCATGGGCACCCCTCCTCGAGTTTGTGCCCGTGCGCCAGTCGTCCGGGCGGATGCTGAACCCCTCAGCTCATGCGGCGTGAACATTAAGACTGTGTCGGCGGTGCCTCAACGTTTTCCTCACTAACGAGATCGACTGGCGAATAATCCTGTGGCCTGCTGATACGTCGCCTAACTCGGGGCTTCAGGCGAACCCGCAGGTAACAGCGATCGGTAAGTGAATCGCGGTGACATCACGATTGCGTGAGAAGACTCTGATGAGTGATCGGGATCACAGCGGAAGGTAACCCGCACGGATATCGCGTGACCAGTTGCGAGTCGCCCCGAGATCCGTACTGTCGCGGCATGGCTAACGTACTGATGATCATGTCCGCAGCCGACCACTGGACCCTCAAGGACGGGTCGGAGCATCCCACCGGTTTCTGGGCCGAGGAGTTCGTGGCCCCGTACGAGGTGTTCACCGACGCCGGCTGGTCCGTCACCGTCGCGACCCCGGGTGGGCGTGCTCCCACCGTCGACCAGGCCAGCCTCGGCGAAGGCGCCGGCGACCCCGAGACCCTGGACAAGGTGAAGGCCTCGCTCGACCGGCTCGCGCCCGTCCTGAACTCCCCGGCCGACCTGGCCTCCGTCGATCACAACGAGTTCGACGTCGTGTTCTACCCGGGCGGTCACGGTCCCCTGCAGGACCTCGCCGTGGACAAGACCTCCGGTGCGATTCTCGCCGAGCGGGTGACCGCGGAGAAGCCGCTGGCCATGCTGTGCCACGCCCCCGCGGCCGTGCTCGCGGCCTCGGAGGACGCGTCGTCCTCGCCGTTCGCTGGGTACAAGATGACCGGGTTCTCCAACGTCGAGGAGGAGCAGGTCGGGTTGGCCGAGGGGGCGCCCTGGCTGCTCGAGGACAAGCTCGTCGAGCTGGGCGCCGACTACTCCTCGGCCGCCGAGCCGTGGGCCTCGCACGTGGTGGTGGACCGCAACCTGTACACGGGTCAGAACCCCCAGTCCTCGGAGGAGCTCGCCAAGCGGATCGTCTCCGACCTCGGCTGACTCCGTGCCGGTGAGCCACATCGTCGACCGGCACGCCGTCGTCGACGGCCACCGGATCTCGTTCGGCGTGCACGGCGAGGGCGAACCCGTCGTCCTTCTCCACGGAACGCCCTCGTCGTCGTACATCTGGCGCGACGTGGTGCCCGTCCTCACCGAGGCCGGGTACCGCGTCCACGTCTTCGACCTCCTCGGATACGGGCTGTCGGAGCGGCCGCGGAACCCCGACGTCGACACGTCGATCACCGGTCAGGTCGCCGTCCTCGAGGGGCTGTTGGGGGAGTGGGGACTCGACACGTTCCACCTGGTGGCCCACGACATCGGCGGCGGGATCGCGCAACGCTTCGGCGTGCAGTCGACCGGGCGCCTGCGGTCCCTGACCCTCATCGACGTGGTGAGTTTCGACAGCTACCCCTCCGAGCGGACCCGGGAACAGATGGCCGACGGGCTTGACGAGCTGGCCCGCACGCCGGACGCCGAGCACCGGGCCCACTTCCGGGACTGGCTGCTGTCGACGCACAGCGACCCGGCGAACTTCGACCCCGCCGCGCTCGACGTGTATGTCGACCTCATCAGCGGGCCGATCGGCCAACCGAGCTTCTTCCGGCACCAGGTCGCGCACTACGACCCGCGCCACACGCTGGAGATCTCCGACCAGCTGGACAGGCTCGGTCGGATCCCGGTGCAGCTGGTCTGGGGCGCCGACGACACCTGGCAGGTCACCGACTGGGCGCACCGCCTCCACGCCGCGATCCCCGCCAGCGAACTGCATCTCATCGAGAACTGTGGCCACTTCGCGCCGGAGGAACGCCCGGCCGAGGTCGCCGCGGCACTCCGGGCATTCCTCGATGCCCACCGGGGCTGACGGGACCCACGGCGCTCCGGGCCCGAGGTCCCGGCCAGACCCGGGACCGCCTCCGTTGCCGGGGCCCGTGTGAGGATTGTGCCCGTGACGCAACCGACAGAGTCGAAGGTCCGAGGCTGGGCCGCGCTCGCCGTGGTCGCCTACGGCGCCGTGGTGGTGGCGCTGACCATGCTCAAGGCCTTCTTCGTGATCGGGCTACTGTGGCGACCGGAATCCCAGCGCGGCCGCTCGGTCGAATGGGTACCGTTCGCTCAGTTCAGGGGCGCCCAGACCTGGTTCGGCCCACTGTTCGACGCACTCGGCAACCTGGCCTTCTTCGTGCCGCTCGGGGTGCTCCTGTACATCCTGCTGGAGGGCCGGGCCAGGGCGGTCCTCGTCGTCGTCGTCACCGGAGCGGCGATCAGCGTGACGGTCGAGGTCCTCCAGTACGTCCTCGCCCTGGGACACTCCGACGTCACGGACCTGCTGTTCAACACAGCCGGGGCGCTGGTCGGCGCCCTCATAGCGCGCGCCTGCGGCCCGCGCCTCCACCCACTGTGGATCGGTCTCGCGCTCACCACCGCTGCGGTGTTCGCCGTCCTTGTCGTCCTCGGTCCGCGCCTGGGCGACCCCGCCGCAGTGGTGGAGCTGGGGACGGACAGGCCGCCGGCGCGGTGACCCGCGGCGGGCTCGTCACGCCCCCGGAGCCTCCTACGCTCCCGCGCCGCGGTCGGTGTCGGCGTCGGTGCCAGTGTCTGCGGCCCGCCCGTACCGGCCGGCCAGCCACGCGCACACGATCAACTGGATCTGGTGGAACAGCATCAGCGGCAGGACCAGGAGCCCGATCGGCTGGCCGACGAACAGCACGGCCGCCATCGGCAACCCCGTGGCCAGCGACTTCTTGGACCCGCAGAACTGCACGACGCGCTTGTCCCGGTCCTCGAAACCCAGGGCCCGGGAGGCGAGTTCGGTCAGACCCAGCACCACCGCGAGCAGCACGCAGCACGCGACGATCAGCCAGGCCAACTCGCCGACGCCGATCGTCGACCAGATCCCGTCGGCGACCCCGTCGGAGAACGCCGCGTAGACCACCAGCACGATGACGGTCTTGTCGAACAGGGCGATCCGCTTGATCCTGCGGATGACCGGCAGGACCCAGGTCCGCAGGAGCTGGCCCACCACGAACGGCAGGAGCAGCTGCAGGGCGATCGTGCCGACCGAGTTCCACGTGATGACCACGGACCCGTCGGTGGTCATCAGGGCGAAGACCAGCAGGGGAGTGATCACCACACCCAGCAGGTTGGACACCGACGCCGACACCACCGCCGCGCTGACGTGCCCGCGGGCGATCGCCACGAAGGTGATGGACGACTGGACGGTCGACGGGACCAGCGTGAGGAACAGGAACCCGGCGGCCAGGGAGGCGCCGAGCACGGGCGTGAGGAGCCACTGGCCGAGCAGGCCGAGGAGCGGGAACAGGAGATACGTCGAGGCGAGCACGACCGAGTGGAGCCGCCAGTGCGTGAGGCCGACCACCAGCTCCCGGGGCTCGAGGCGCGCGCCGTAGAGGAAGAACAGCACGGCGATGCCGATCGTCGTCACCCAGTCGAGCGCGTCGGCCGCGCCACCGGTGGCGGGCAGGAACGCGGCGACCACCACCGCCGCCAGGATCGCCAGGATGAACGGCTCGATCCGGAGACGACGCAGAATGCCCATCCGCCTATTCCACCACCAGGGCGTCGGGGGGCGACCGATAGGCTCGGCACCATGACGGAGCGCAGGCGATGACCGGACAGGCCGGACAGACCGGGCAGGCCCCGGAGGGGTGGCGGCCCAGGGCGTTGCGGGACGGCGAGGAACCGGACCCCCGGTTCACGCTCGCCAACGAGCGCACCTTCCTGGCCTGGATCCGCACCAGCCTCGGGTTGACGGCGGGCGCGGTGGCGATGGAGGCCTTCGCGGGGGACGAGATCCCCGAGATCGTCCGCACGCCGCTGGCCTGCATCCTGCTGGTGCTGGCGGCGGTCCTCGCGATCGTGGCGTTCCGGCGGTGGATCCGGATCGAGGCCTCGATGCGTCACCAGCGGCCGCTGCCCATGCCGCAGGCATCCATCCTGCTGGTGCTGGGGATCTCGATCGGCGCGGTCCTGCTCATCGTGGCGATCCTGGGCGGCACCTTCGCATGAGCACGCCCCGGCAGCGGCGGATCGGGGTGGAACCGCGGGCGGTTCCGCCCGACGCGGGATTGGCCGCCGAGCGCACCAGCCTGTCGTGGGCCCGGACGTGGGCCGTGGTGGGCGTGAACATCATCCTCATCGCCAAGCTGGTGGCGGAGACGTCGGTGTTCTGGGCGTCGGTGTTCTCGTTGCTCACCGTGGTCCCGCTGCTGGCGCTGCTCCGGGTGCAGCGTCACCACGAACGGCGGGTCGGGCGCTTCGTCCGCGGGGCCGAGGTGCCGCAGACGCGGGCGGCCCACAACGTCGGGCTGGTGGTGTTGGTCGTCGTGATGGCCACCTGCGGCCTGGTCGCCGTGCTGGTCAGCCTGTCGACCTAGCAGCTGAGAGCGCGCGGCCCGGCCCCGCGCGGGTGGTCGCCGGGGCCGGGAGCGGAGGTGTCAGGTGTTCTTGGCCCGCCCGCTGAGGGCGTCGCGGAGGCGGTCGACCATGCCGACGCCGGGTCCCAGGGTCATGTGGAACAGCTCGGAGTGCGGTGAGCCGGGGTGCGGCCGGGTGGGGGCGATCTTCTTGGCGGCCTCGACCTTGCGGCCCAGGTCGACCAGGTCCTCGGCGGAGATGTGCTTCCGCATCTTGGGGAACTGGTCCGCCTCCTCGTCGTCGGCGTGGTGGTCGAGGAGTTCCGTGAACCGCTTCACGGTGGCGATGAACTCGGCGCTCCCGGCGTCCAGGCCCTCGAGCTCCTTCATCACCTCTTCGAGTTCCTGGTGCTCTTCCTTGTCGTGCTCGACCTCGTCGGTGCCGCCCGGGACCTCGCGCTCGTAGACGGGGTAGACGAACAGTTCCTCGGCCACGGAGTGGCGCACGACCTCGGCGATGGCGGAGTCGGCCAGCGAGCGGCGTTCCTCGGCGTCGGCGGTGTTCTCGATCATCTCGAGCAGGCCGACCATCTCGCGGTGGTCGGCGGTGAGGATGTCGACGACGTCCCCGGCGGCTGCGGTGTCGGCCATGAGGCTCTCCTTCGCGGTGTGAGACGGATGGACCTCTCGACCGTAGAGGCGGCCGTGCGCGACGGCCACCGGACCGACGGCCACCGGAGGAGCCGGGGACCTGCTCGGTGGCCGGTTCAGGGGCGCGTGCTCTCCGTCTCGCACATGCCCTGCAGGACGCAGGTGCCGCAGCCGCCGGTCACGCCGCAGTCCGCGGCGGGGTCGCCGGGAGTGGAGCCGGCGGGGGAGCAGGAGGCGGCGCCGTCGGTGGAGGAGCCCGCGTCACC
>NZ_JAALDT010000282.1:0-5729 GCF_014144995.1 Dietzia sp. DQ11-71
GCCTCCCGCCGCCATGCCGGCAGCCGCCGCCGAGGCCTCCGCCAGCGCCGAGACCAGGCCCGCAGCACTGTCGACCGTGACCGCGCCCGCCTCGCGGACACGGGCCGCTTCGGCAGTCACCGCCACCTGTTCGAACGCCAGCAGCATCTCACCGAAAGCCCCCTGCCCCGCCATGACCCACGCTCCCCTCCGGCCCGGATGTGGCGGGCCGCTCGGGAATCACGCTAGGGGCGGCACGCGTCGGGACGGAGTTCACGACGAGGGCCTGTGGATGGGGTCGACGACCATTCACAGGAAGGTCAGTCGAGGTCGGACTGTTCCTCGTAGCGACTGCCGTACATCCTCGCGAGGACGACTCCGGTGCCGACGAACGCCACGATCAGCGGGCCGGCCAGCCACAGACCCGGCAACCGGCCGTCGTCGGTCTGCGCGGCCCCGGTGATCCCCGCCTGGACGCCGATGAGGGTCACCAGCATCACGGCCGTGATCAGCCACAGGTCCTCACGCATGAGCCGCTCGAACCGGCGCAGCCGTGGGCCCGTCGCGGTCCACCACTGCTTGTTGGGGACGTTGATCGACGACGGCCACCGCAGGACCATCAACGACATCAGCGGGAGTGGCAGCGCGAACAGCAGCGGCCCGAGCACAGAGAACGCGAGCGCGCCGCTCTTGCTCGACCAGCCGTCCGGTTCACCGCCCGAGCCGAAGTGCGTGGGCACCCGCTCCGGCAGGACTGTCGCCTGCCAGGCCAGCACGCCCAGCCAGACGGCCACCAGTCCGGTGATCAGCACCGTGATCCACCGCGCGGTGGGCTCGCGGGGCAGTTCGCGCGCGTCGTCCGCCGGGGACCTCGTCGTCGTCATCTGTCGGACCCCCGCGATCTGTCGGACCCCCGCGCCATACTCGCGGCCATGACGACCTTCCGCACCTACCTCACCACCGTCACAAGCGAGGCGGCCTCACGCGCGCGCTCGCGGGCGATCTCGACATCCTCGGCGGTCGCGACGGCCACGCCCATCCGGCGGAACTCACTGGCGGACGGCTTGCCGAACAGGCGGACATCGGCCTCCGGCACGGCGAGCGCGCGGGCGACACCGGCGAAGCCGACGCCCTCGACGGTCCCGTCGCCCTCGGTGCCGTCCGCCGCGATCCCCGTGCCGCCGTAGATCACCGCGGACGCGCCCGGACTGGCCATGGTGGTGACCACCGGCAGACCGAGGACGGCGCGCGCGTGCATCTCGAACTCACTGAGCACCTGGCTGCGCAACGTCACGAGGCCGGTGTCGTGGGGACGGGGGCTGACCTCGGAGAAGTACACGTCGACGCCCTTGACGAACAGCTCCACGCCGAACACTCCGACCCCGCCGAGCGCGCCCGTCACCCGCGCCGCCACCGACCGCGCCGAGTCGTAGGCGTCGCGGGTCATGGCCTGCGGCTGCCACGACTCGACGTAGTCGCCGCGCTCCTGGCGGTGGCCGATCGGCTCGCAGAAGTCGGTGCGGATCTGCCCCGTCTCCGGGTCGACGCTGCGGACGGTGAGCAGGGTGATCTCGTACTCGAAGTCGACGAACGACTCCACGATCACGCGCGCCCCAGCGACGCGGGCACCGGACTGCGCGTAGTCCCACGCCGTTTCCACGTCCTCGGGACCGTGGAGGGACGACTGTCCCTTGCCCGACGACGACATGGTGGGCTTGACCAGGCACGGGAACCCGATCCGGGAGCACGCCTCCCGCAGCTCCTCCAGCGAGGAGGCGAACGCGAAGCGGCTCGTGGGCAGGCCCAGCTCCTCGGCGGCGAGGCGGCGGATGCCCTCGCGGTCCATCGTCAGCTGCACGGCGCGGGCGGTGGGCGCGACGCGGGCGAGGCCGTCCTGTTCGATCTGCGCGAGCGCGGCGGTGGCGATGGCCTCGATCTCCGGCAGGATCACCTCGGGCCTCTCCAGCTCGACGACCCGGCACACCTCGTCGGCGTCGGTCATGTCGATGGTGTGACTGCGGTGCGCGACCTGGTGGGCGGGAGCGCCAGCGTACCGGTCCACCGCGATGACCTCGACGCCCAGACGCTGCAGCGCGATCGTCACCTCCTTGCCCAGCTCGCCCGAGCCGAGCAACATCACGCGGGTCGCGGTCGGCGCACCCGGCGTGCCGAAGCGGTCCACGACGGGCGGGGCGAGGGGATCGTGAGCGGCGGTCATATCGTCCACGCTAGTAGACCTGCGACGACGGGCCGAACGCGACCGAACAGACGCCCGGGCCCGGCACCATGTGGTGCCGTGCCGTGCCCGGTCCGGTTCTGACGGGTTATGACTGGGTCAGCCGGCGTTCAGGGCCTCCAGTTCGACCTCACCCTCGCCGTCGGCCTCGGCGGCGGAACCGGCGCTGCCGCCCTCGCTGATACCGGTGAACGAGCTGCCACCTTCGGCCTCCTCTTCGCCATCGGTGTCGGTAGCGTCACCGCCGCCGAGCGACCCAAGAAGGCTCGCTCCCGTCGCGACGCTGCCACCGCTGATGCTGCCGGCGGAGACGGGCTCCACGGAGCCCCCGGGGATCCGGCCGTTGATCTGGTCCGCGACGACCTGCGGGTCGATGCCGAAATTGGTGCTGAGGGCTGCGATACGTGCGTCGTTACCCTCGACAGAGTCGGGGATACAGAGTATTGCAGCAGCAGCAGGCTCTTCCGGTGCTGTCGCCACCCAGGTCGCGGTAGCCCCCTCGGCGACCGGCAGTCCGGCCCCCGCTGCGATCAGGAAGAGCGCTGCCTGCGCGACGCCATCGGTGGCGGTGGCGTCGTATGAGGTCGGTTCGCCTTCTACTGCGTTGAGCATCGAAACACCGTCCATTGCCTGGATCTCGAGGATCTGGGGCAGCAGATCTATGACCGGGCCGTCGCCAGTTGGATCGAGTCCGACCTCATCAACCGAGGCGTACGGCATGGTGAAACCGACGCAGGTTTCGTCTTCCCCGGACTCGTTCACGTAAACAACCGTCGGGCCACCCTCCTCATTCGGGGTCACCGACACGGGGCCGTTTAGAGCGGTCGCGGCCAGTTCGAGGACACGGCGGCGATTTCGGACGAACCCTGAGCTCCGGCGAGAGTGGCTCCGGCTGCGAGGGCGATGGCCGAGGCGCCGGCCAAGAATCGGCTACGAGCGAACATGAATGCTCCTTGTAGTGAGTGAAAGCCACCACATCGAGGACCACGGTGACACTTGCGGACGCTCCGGTGAACGCCTTCGCAGGGAGTGTCATAGATCACACCAACAACGGTCGTAAGCGGCGCAAACTTTAAGGTTCCACAACTAGATTTTAACTTTCTTATTACCACTGGCCACAGGCGCAACGGCAGTACCGGTCACCTGAGTCAAATCCATTCGGCTGTAGGCGATAATGTGTGTTCAAAGCCACATGAAAGGGCACACCTGTGAGCAGTTCCTCTTCCGGCCCCCTGGCCGGCCTCCGCGTCGTCGAACTCAATGGCATCGGCCCCGGCCCCCACGCCTGCATGATGCTCGCCGATCTCGGCGCCGAAGTCGTGACCGTCATGCGTCCCGGGGAGCTCGACACCCAGGTCGGCGGCTGGGCGCACATCACCCGCCGCGGCCGCACCGTGGTGGAGGCCAACCTCAAGAGCGACGAGGGCTTGTCGCAGGTGCGCGGACTCATCGCCAAGGCGGACGTGCTGGTCGAGGGCTACCGCCCCGGGGTCACCGAGCGCATGGGCCTGGGACCGGAGGAGTGCTTGGAGCTCAACCCGCGCCTGGTCTACGCCCGCATGACCGGCTGGGGCCAGCACGGCCCGCTCGCCCACACCGCCGGGCACGACCTCAACTACATTTCCCTGACCGGCCACCTCAACGCCACCGCCCGGAAGGACGAGCGCCCGGTGCCGCCGCTTAACCTCGTCGGTGACTTCGGCGGCGGTTCGATGTTCCTCATCCAGGGCATCCTCGCCGCGATCATCGAGCGCGCCACGTCCGGCAGGGGCCAGGTCATCGACGCCGCCATGACCGACGGCGCCTCGGTGTTGGGCCAGTTCCAGTGGGCGATGCGCGCCCGCGGCCAGTGGTCCGACGTCGCCGGGACCAACATGCTCGACACCGGATACCCGTTCTACGACGTCTACACCTGCTCGGACGGCAAGTACATGGCCGTCGGATGCCTCGAGCCGCAGTTCTACTCCGAGTTCGCCCGATTGCTGGGCATCGACGGCGAGGGGATGCCCGGGCAGTTCGACATGGACCGCTGGGACGAACTGCGCGAGATCATCGCCGCGAAGTTCGCCGAGAAGACCCGTGACGAGTGGGCCGAGCTGTTCTACGGCACCGACGCCTGCACCACGCCGGTGCTGACCTACACCGAGGCGCTCGACCACCCGCACAACGTCGCGAGGGAGACCTTCGTCGAGGTCGCCGGCGATGCCGGGCCCGCGCCCGCGCCTCGGTTCTCGCGCACCCCGGCCCCCGCGGTCCCGACCGCCCCGCCGACCGGGCCAACCGCGATCGACCAGGTGTGGGCCTGAGCATGAACGACCCGCGGGCCGAATCCGGCTCGGCGGACTCCGCCCTCCCGACCGGCGGCTCTCGCGTGGCCGGGGTCGTCCTGATCGTCGATCCCGCGTCGCCCAACCCGCCGTTCCGTCAACTCAAGGGCCAGATCGTCGAGGCGGTCTCACGCGGGAAACTCACTGCGGGAACCCGCCTGCCCGCGGTTCGGACGCTCGCCGCCGAGGCTGGCATCTCGACCGCGACCGCCGCCAAGGTCTACCGCGAACTCGAGGAGTCCGGCGTACTCGAGGGCCGCGGCCGCTCGGGCACGTTCGTGGCGGCCGGCGACGTGGCCGGCGCGGCGTTGACCCGAGCTGCGGAAGAGTTCGCCTCGTCAGCCGCAGGCGCGGGCTTCGGGGTCGACGACGCCGTGGACGCACTACGAAACGCGTTTAAGAACCTGGGTTGAGGGTCGTTCGGCCCCGCAACGAACACATGCAGAACGCCCCGCCACCGTTTAGGTGGCGGGGCGTTGCGCTCAGGTGCTCCGGTGATCAGCTACCGAGCGAGCCCATGTCGAGCGAGCCGAAGAGACCGCCGGGCTCGTAGGCGAAGGCGACCTCGTCACCACAGTCTGCGGTGCCCGCGCGGAAGTCCTCTGCGGGGCCGTAGCTGCCGATACCGGACCACGTCACGGTTTCACCAGCGGGCACAGTAGCGAAAGCCAAGGCGTTCTGCCCCAACACGTTAGCGGCCTCCCGCTCTGTCGCGACTGCAGCGTTCGCTTCGTCGAAGGAGGTCTCATCATCGATCCCGTTCTCGATGGCGGAGATCACCTCGGCATTCGAAACACCGATGGTGCAGGTCAGCGCACCGTCCGTGTTGTTAGTGATCTCACCGCCGACGGCCTCGGTGTCGCCCGCGACTGTCAGCGTGACAGCGTCGGGCACCGACGACCCCAGCGAACCGAGCGACTGGGCCTGGGCGACCCCGGCACCGCCCAGAACTGCAGCGGCACCGAGAGCCGCGGTGGAGATGGAAGTACCAAGCTTGGTGGAAAGAGGCATGGATCAGTCCCCCTTGCGCTCGAAACTGCGACCGTATTTCAGCAACAGTTGACGATGCTAACCAAGTAAACACTCGATGCGAACCAGGCTCTTCCCAGATGAGGGTGTAGGCCGGTCGGGCGCGTCGGTCCGCAGATTGACGTCGAGGTCTCCCGACGATGGAGGTTCCTACGCCA
>NZ_JAALDT010000283.1:0-16203 GCF_014144995.1 Dietzia sp. DQ11-71
TCACGAGGTTGACCAGACGTTGGGACTTCGAGGTGGGCACGCCTGGAGACGCTATCGTCCGAGCGCGGCGACGAGTTCGTCGACACGCGGGTCCTCGTGGGCGAACGGGTCCGTCAGCGCGACGGTGGGCAGGGTGCCGTCGGAGACCTTGAGGTGGACCCAGTCCACGGTGAAGTCGCGCTCGGCGTCCCGGGCGGCCGTGATGAACCTGCCACGCAGCGCGGCGCGGGTGGTCTCGGGGGCGACGGTGCGGGCCCGCTCCACCTCGGCGTCGTCCACGACGCGGGAGACGAGCCCGCGGCGTTCGAGGACCGAGTGCAGCCCGCGTCCGGGCCGCACGTCGTGGTAGGTCAGGTCGATCTGGGACAGCCTCGGGTGGTCGAGGTCGACGCCGGTCTTCGCCTGGACCTGCCGGATGAGCCGCAGTTTGGCGGCCCAGTCGATGTCGGCGGCGATCGACTCGTGGTCCCCGGACTCGACGGCGTCGAGCACCCGCTCCCACAGGGCCACGCACCGCTCGATGTCGGGGCGGTCGTCGCGCTCCCAGCCGCCGCTGTCGAGGTAGCGGTGGACCGCGGCGAGGAACTCCCGCTGGATCTCCAGCGCCGTCATGGTGGTGCCGTCGGTCATCGCGACGGGCCGCGTGCCGGTGAGGTCGCGGCTGACTTCCCGGATCGCCCTCACCGGGTGCGCCACCGCCATCGGGCGCAGCTCGACGCCCGCCTCGAGCATCTCCAGCACGAGCCGGGTGCTGGCGATCTTGAGCAGCGTGGTGGTCTCGATCATGTTGGAGTCGCCCACGATCACGTGCATGCGCCGGAACCGGGTCGAGTCGGCGTGCGGCTCGTCTCGGGTGTTGATGAGCGGTCGCGACCGGGTGGTGGCGGACGAGACGCCGTCCCACATGTGTTCGGCGCGCTGGGAGAAGCAGAACGTCGGTTCCTCCGTCTCGCCGAGCCCCACGCCCGCCGGGGTGCCGGGTAGGATCTTGCCGGCGCCGCAGAGGAGCTGCCGGCTCACGAGGAACGGCAACAGTGTGGTGGCGATGCTGCGGACCTGGGTGGCCCGGTCGAGCAGGTAGTTCTCGTGGCACCCGTAGGAGTTGCCCACCGAGTCGGTGTTGTTCTTGAACAGATAGACGTTGACGTCGATCCCCTCGGCGGCGAGTGCCTGCTCGGCCTGCAGGGCGAGGTCGTCGACGATCCGCTCCCCCGCCCTGTCGTGCGCGACGAGCTGGCGCAGGCCGTCGCATTCGGCGGTCGCGTACTCGGGGTGGGAGCCCACGTCGAGGTAGAGGCGGGAGCCGTTCTCCAGGAAGACGTTGGAGCTGCGCCACCGCTGCACGACGGGCCGGAAGAAGTAGCGGGCGATCTCGTCGGCGCCGAGGGACCGCGCGCCGTCACCGCCGACGCTGGTGATCCCGAACTCCGTCTCGATCCCGACGATGCGACGGATCATGGCGGTCTACTGCCCGCCCTTCTGGACGTAGGACTTCACGAACTCCTCGGCGTTGGTCTCGAGGATGTCGTCGATCTCGTCGAGGAGGGAATCGGCGGACGAGGTCTGGGCGGTCTTGGCGACCTGCCCGGCCTCGTCGTCCGACTCTCCTGCGCCGCCGGCGCTCTTCTGGATCTGGGACATGGTGTGGGCTGCTCCTGTGTCGGTGTAGGCGGGGTGGACGGGGTGCTCAGTGGACAGGCGGGCCGTCGGGGCTGAGGAAGTCCGGGTGGGCGTCGCAGTGGGCCCGGGTCCCCGTGTACGGGTCGGCCAGGTCGACGTGACGGTGGTCGCCGCGGGAATCGACGACGACGACGTGATCCCATCCCGCGGCGTGGATGCGGTCGCCGAGCTCGGCCAGGAAGCGACCCCTGGCCCAGGCCCGCGTGGACTCGGGAGGGGTCGTGACCGCGGCCTCCACCTGTGCCTCGGTGACCAGTCTGCGCATGGCCCCCTTGCTCACGAGACGGTTGTAGAGTCCGCGGTCGGGGTCGATGTCGTGGTACTGGACGTCGATGAGGGCGAGTCGCGCGTGGTCCCAGTCCAGTGCGTCGCGGGCGCGGAATCCCTCGAGCAGGCGCAGCTTGGCAGGCCAGTCCAGGCGGTCGGCGCACGACATGGGGTTCTCCTCGAGGACGTCGAGGATCTCCCGCCATTCGGCGAGGACCTCGGTGGCCCAGTCCGGTCGGCCGGCGCCGTCGCCGACGAGGTCGGCGACCCGGTCCAGGATCTCGCGTTGGAGACCGATCCCGGTCAGTGCGCGGCCGTCGGGCAGCGGCACCGTGGCGGTCAGCGACGTGTCGTGACTGATGACGTGCACCGCCTCCACGGGGTCGACGGGCAGGAGATCGGAGAAGTCCACGCCCTCCTCGATCGCGTCCAGGACCAGGCACGTGGTGCCGATCTTGAGGTACGTCGCCAGTTCGGACATGTTCGCGTCGCCGATGATCACGTGCAGTCGGCGCCACGTCTCGTCGGACGCGTGCGGCTCGTCGCGGGTGTTGATGATCCCGCGACGCAGGGTCGTCTCGAGCCCGGTGAGCACCTCGATGTAGTCGGCGCGCTGGGAGAGCTGGAAGCCGGCCGTCTCGCCGGACTGCCCGATCCCCACGCGTCCGGCGCCGCAGAACACCTGCCGGGACAGCAGGTGCGGCGCCAGGCTCAGGGTCAGGGCGTCGAAGTCGACGTCGCGGCGGACGAGGTAGTTCTCGTGCGCGCCGTACGAGGCGCCCTTGCCGTCGACGTTGTTCTTGTACAGCTTGAGTTCGGCGTTGCCCTCGGTCGCCGAGGACTCGACCCCGGCGCGGTGCATGACGAGCTCGCCGGCCTTGTCCCAGATCACCGCGTCGCGCGGGGAGTCGACCTCCGGCGCGGAGTACTCGGGGTGTGCGTGGTCGACGTAGAAGCGCGCGCCGTTGGTCAGCACCCGGTTGGTCACCCCGAACTCGCTGGGGTCGTAGGCGCGCACGGCTCCCAGGTCGAAACCGCGGGCGTCGCGCAGGGGCGATTCCGACTCGTAGTCCCAGCGGGTCTCGTCGGCGCCGCCGGCGGACTCCCCGGGGTCGGTGTAGGCCTTGATCACCTGGGTGGAGGTGACCACCGAGCTGAGCAGGGGCTGCCCGACCGCGACGATGCCGAACTCGATCTCGGTGCCGATGATCCGGCCTCGCCCGACCTCACCCGACGCGCTCTGAACGGGAGGGGTCACTGGTCCACGCCCTTGTTGGGGATGGAGACGTCGACGACGCGTTCACCGCGGACACCGGTCAGCCGCGCCCATTCCTGCGGGTTGGAGGTGTTGGGCAGGTCCGCGCTCTCGGCGAACTCGGCGTCGACAGCGTCGAGGAAGTCGTCTGTGGTCAGGCCCTGCCCGGTGCCGTGGACGATGTCCTTGATCGCCAGCTTCTTGGCCCGGTCCACGATGTTGCGCAGCATCGCCCCGGAGGTGAGGTCGGCCAGGTACAGGGAGGACCGGCGGCCCGACGCGTACACCAGGTGCACGTACGTGGTGGACGCGTCGCGCGTGTAGAGCCTGTCGACGATCCGGTCGATGAGGTCCGCCACGTGCGTCTGCTCGTCCGCGTCCCCGACCTCCTCCGGGTCGAAGCGCAGGTCGGGGGTGATGTATTTCGCCAGGATGTCGGTCGCGGCGTCGCGGTCGGGCCGGTCGATGCGGATCTTCAGGTCGAGCCGGCCGGGGCGCAGGATGGCCGGGTCGATCATGTCCTCGCGGTTGGAGGCGCCGATCACGATGACGTTGCGCAGGTCCTCCACGCCGTCGATCTCCGCGAGCAGCTGGGGCACGATCGTGGTCTCCATGTCCGAGGAGACTCCGGAACCGCGGGTGCGGAAGATCGAGTCCATCTCGTCGAAGAACACGATGACCGGGTTGCCCTCGGTCGCCTTCTCACGCGCCCGCTCGAAGATGGAGCGGATGTGCCGCTCGGTCTCGCCGACGTACTTGTTGAGCAGTTCCGGGCCCTTGATGGACAGGAAGTACGAGTTGGGATAGCGACCGTCGGAGACGTCGTCGCCCCGGGAGACCGCCGACGCGCGGGCCAACGAGTGCGCGACGGCCTTGGCGATGAGGGTCTTGCCGCAGCCGGGGGGCCCGTAGAGCAGGACGCCCTTGGGTGGGGCCAGGTGGAACTCGCGGTAGAGGTCGTGGTGGATGAAGGGCAGCTCGATGGCGTCGCGGATCTGCTCGATCTGCGGTCCGAGTCCACCGATGTCGGAGTACTCCACCATCGGGATCTCCTCGAGCAGGAGCTCGTCGACCTCGGCCTTGGGCACGACCTCGTACGCCACGCCCGCCTTGGGGTCGACCAGCACCGCGTCGCCCGGACGGACCGGGGCGGGGTGCTCGGCGGTCCGACCGCCCCGCAGCGCGGTGGCCAGCACGACGATGTGCTCCTCGTCGTTGCCCATTACGACGCGGGCGCGGACGCCGTCGGCGAGTACGTCACGGAACATGGCGGTGACGCCCGTGACGGGCAGCTCTCCGGAGACCTCGAGCACGGTCAAGGCCTCGTTGAGACGCACCGTCGTACCGGCGGTGAGTTCGGCAGGGTCCACCCCCGGGGCGATCGCGAGGCGCATCCGCCTACCCGCGGCCATGACCTCCACGGTGTCCGGGCCGGAGGGTCGGGCCAGGACCACGCCGTAGGTGCTGGGCGGGGTGCCGAGTCGTTCGACCTCACTCTTGAGCGCCTCGAGCTGGTCGCGCGAGTCCTTGAGCAGGTCCGCGAGCCGGACGTTGCGGGCGCCGAGGGCGTCGATCTTGATCGTCTTCTCGCGGTCCGAACGGGCCCCCTCGTCCACGGCCTTGCGCAGCCGTGCGAGCTCGGCCCGGTCGATGGCGACCCGGTCCTGCCCGTCGCCGGCCGGGGATCGTCCCTCGGTCACGCGATCACCTGCCCTCCTGGTCGTCGACGAGTCACCTCGTCGTCGTCCCCTCCACCCTATCGGCGGACGCGGGCGCAGGTCCCTGCGAGTCCGCCGGTCAGCCCTTTCCGCTGCGCCGCTTGGGCTTGAGGGTGGTCACGCCCTCGGCGAGCCGGCGGGCGGTCACGAGGAACGCCGTGTGGCCCTGCATGCGGTGCTCCGGACGCACGGCCAGGCCGACCACGTGCCAGCCGCGGTTGATCGACTCCCACGCCCGTGGCTCGGTCCAGCACTGCTGACGCCGCAGGGCCTCCACGACGTCCGACAGCTGGGTCGTGGTGGCCACGTAGGCGACCAGCACCCCGCCGGGCACCAACACGTCGCTCACCGTGGGCAGGCACTCCCAGGGCGCGAGCATGTCCAGCACCACGCGGTCGACCTGGCCCCCCAGCGCCTCCACGGAGGTCTCGGCCAGGTCCGCGACGCGCAGGTCCCAGTTCTCGGGGTGCTCGCCGTAGAACGTACGGACGTTGCGCTCGGCGTGCTCGGCGTGGTCCTCACGGATCTCGTAGGAGAACACCCGCCCCTCGGGGCCCACCGCCCGGAGCAGCGAACAGGTCAGCGCGCCGGAACCGGCCCCGGCCTCCAGGACCCGGGCGCCGGGGAACACGTCACCCTCGTGCACGATCTGCGCGGCGTCCTTGGGGTAGATCACCTGGGCGCCGCGCGGCATGGACAGCACGTAGTCGGTGAGCAGCGGCCGGAGCGCGAGGTAGTGGGAGTCCTTGGTCGAGGTCACGATCGACCCCTCCGGCGCACCGATCAGGTCGTCGTGGCGGACGGCCCCGTGGTGGGTGAAGAACTCGGCGCCCTCGACGAGGACGACCGTGTACTTGCGCCCCTTGGTGTCGGTGAGTTGGACGCGGTCGCCCACGACGAACGGACCGGATCGCTGCACGGGACCTCCAGGGGGGACATACGGGCCGGTTGTCCGACCGGTTGTCTACCCTGCCAGGTGTGACGGATCCCCTGGAAATCGGCGGCATCCCGGCAGCGGGCGACGTACCCCTGCCGGAACGCAAGCCCCTCGCCCTGTCCGCCTCGCGCGCGGCGGACTTCCGGCAGTGCCCGCTGCTGTACCGCCTGCGCACCATCGACCGGATCCCGGAGCCCAAGACCCGCGCCCAGGTGACGGGCACCGTCGTCCACTCGGTGCTCGAGGAGCTCTACGGCCTCGAGCAGGCCGACCGGGCACCGCAGCGCGCCGCGGACCTCGTCCCCGCCGCCGTCGAGCACTTCTACGCGGCGGAGGACGGGGCCGACGTGGTACCTGTGGCCGAACGCCCCGGGTTCGAGGCCGAGGTCGCGGGCCTGGTCTCGGCCCTCTACGGCGTCGAGGACCCGCAGCGCTTCTCCCCCACCTCGTGCGAGCAGTACCTGCTCACGGCCACTCAGTCGGGCACCCCGCTCCACGGATACCTCGACCGGGTCGACGTGGCACCGACCGGCGAGGTCAGGGTCGTCGACTACAAGACCGGCAAACCCCCGAACCCGCGGTACCAGCACCAGGCGATGTTCCAGATGCGCTTCTACGCCCTGATGTACCACCGCGTCCACGGGGTGCTCCCCGCGCAGCTCAAACTCATCTACCTCAAGAACGGCAGCTGGCTCACCCTCACCCCGGATCATGCATCCCTCGGCGAGACCGAGGCGTCCCTCGACTCGCTCTGGTCGGAGATCGAGCGGGCCGGGGAGACGGGGGACTTCCGCCCCCGTACGTCCCGCCTGTGCGACTGGTGCAATCATCAGGCCCTGTGTCCGGCGTACGGCGGTACCCCGCCGGAGTACCCGGGGTGGCCCGGGACGCGGGTGGTACCAGCCGGGACGGACAGTCTGTTGTCAGGTCAGGGAGAACCGAGGAGAACATGATGACGGAGGCCTACTTCGAGCCGCTGGGTACCGACGACGGCTGGGAGGTCTTCCGAGCGACGCCGCACACCGTGAGCGCCTGGGGCCCCGACCTGCAACACGGGGCCCCGCCCTCTGCCCTCCTCACCCGGGCCATGGATCGGCTGGACCCGTCCGACGAGACGCGCATCGCGCGGGTGGCGGTCGACCTGCTGGGTCCGGTGCCCCTGGGCGAGTTGCGGACGCGGGCGCGCGTGACCCGACCGGGCCGGCGGATCCAGCTGGTCGAGTCCGAGCTCGAGGCGCGGGGACGGATCGTCGCCCGGGCGAGTGCGTGGCGGATGCTCGTCAGCGACACCGCGGAGGTCGAGCAGACGCTGGATCAGCCCCGCCGGCTGCCTGGGGCCGATCACAACAGTGAGTTCTTCAACCGCTGGACCAGCGGTTACATCGACTCTCTCGAGATCCGGGGTGCCGAGGACGGCACGGTGTGGGCGCGGCCCACCCTGCCGCTGGTGGCAGGTGAGGAGACGACCCCCGCCGAGCACGTGATGTGCGTGGCGGACATCGCCAACGGCGTCGGAGCGGTCCTCGAGCCCCACGAGTGGCGATTCCTCAATACCGACGTCATCACGCACCTGCACCGCCGGCCCGTCGGGCAGTGGATCGGGGTGACAGCGCGGGCCTCGATCGGTCCCGACGGGGTGGGCGCGACCACCGGAACGCTCTTCGACGAGGTCGGTGCGATCGGCCACACCCTGCAGGCACTGCTGATCGAGCGGGTCTGATCGGGCGCGGTCCCAGCCCGAGGATCCGCTACTCCGACTGCGGATCCGCTACCCCTGTGCGGGTAGCGGATTCGAAGGGAGGGTAGCGGATCTTGTGGTTGTCAGCCCATCCGGCAGGAGCGGATGTCGGTCGCGATGACCGACTTCGCACCGGACGCGGCGAGCTCGTCCATGATCGAGTTGACCCGCTTGCGCGGCACCATCGACCGGACGGCGATCCACGCCGGGTCCGCCATCGGCGAGACCGTGGGCGACTCGATCCCCGGCGTGATCGCCGAGACCTCGTCGAGCAGATCCTTGGGGCAGTTGTAGTCGAGCATCATGTACTGCTGGGCGAACACCACACCCTGCAGGCGCGCCCTGAGCTGTGCCATCGCCGCGGATACCTCGGCGTCCGCCCGGGAGATCAGCACGCCCGAGGAGTCGCACAGGATGTCGCCGAACGCCTCCAGGCCGTGGACCTTGAGCGTCCGCCCGGACCCCACGACGTCGGCGATGCAGTCGGCCACCCCCAGCTGGATCGAGATCTCCACGGCGCCGTCGAGGCGGATGACCTCCGCCTCGACCCCCCGCTGCTGGAGGTCCCGACGCACGATATTGGGGTACGAGGTCGCGATCCGCGCGCCGGCGAGCCGGTCGGTGGACCATCCCGCCCCGGTGGGACCGGCGTAACGGAAGGTGGAGTGGCCGAAGCCCAGATCGAGGAGCTCATCGACCTCGGCCATGGAATCCGCGGCCAGATCCCGGCCGGTGATGCCCATCTCGAGGCGGCCGGAGCCCACATAGACGGCGATGTCCTTGGGACGGAGGAAGAAGAACTCGACGTCGTTGTCCGGGTCGATCAGCGTGAGGTCTTTGCTCCCCTCGTGCCGACGGCGGTACCCCGCCTCGGCGAGCATCTCGGAGGCGGACTCGGACAGGGCGCCCTTGTTGGGCAGTGCGACGCGCAGCATGACGGGGGCTCCGGGATCTGTGAGCGTGAGGGTGGACGCGGGGCGGGGTCTAGAGATGTCGGTAGACGTCCTCGAGGCCCAGTCCGCGCCTGAGCATCATGACCTGGGTCCAGTACAGGAGCTGCGAGATCTCCTCCGCCAGTTCCTCGTCGGACTGGTACTCGGCGGCGATCCACACCTCTCCGGCTTCTTCGATGACCTTCTTGCCCAGATGATGCACACCCTTGTCGAACGCGGCGACGGTGCCGGACCCCTCGGGGCGCGCGGTGATGCGCTCGGACAGCTCGGTGAACAGCGAGTCGAAGGTCTTCACACGCTCGATTGTCCCATAGCCGCACCCACGGGTGTGCCGGAGGTGAGCCCGTGGAGCGCCGCGGTGTCGACGCCCTCCAGGGTGTCGTGGGTGTGGGCCCCGACGACGCCGGACTGGCCGTCGGTCGACGGGATGTACAGCACCCGGCATCCGGCGGCGACCGCCGCGGTCGCGCCGGTGACGGAATCCTCCACCGCCACCGCCGAGCCGGGCTCCACCCCGAGCCGGGCACACGCGAGGAGATACGGGTCCGGGGCGGGCTTGGCCTCGGTGACCATGCACCCGGTGACCACCACGTCGAAGCGGGAGCGGTCGATGAACTCGAGGGGCACCACCGCGACATCGGCGGTGGTGTTGGTGACCAACGCGACCGGGGTCCCCGTCGACGCGATATCGGCGAGGAGATCCTCGGCGCCCGGCCGCCACCTCATATCAGTTCGCATCAACTCGGTGACCCGGGAGTTCAAGCGGTGGGCGAGGCGGTCGAACTCCTCGCCCACGATCCGGCGACCCGTGTACTCGCCGAGGATCTCGAAGAACCCGTGGAGGGAGTTGCCCAGCGTCCTCTCGCGCGTCGTCTCGTCGAGGGGGCGCCCCAGGTGCTCGGCGAGCTCGTACACGGCGATGTCCCACAGTCGCTCGGTGTCGACGAGGGTGCCGTCCATGTCGAGACAGACGGCGGCCGGAACACTGTCAGAGGAATTGCTGGTCACGGCCTACTGTCTACCCGAGTCAGGTGAACCGGGGGTGACCCGAGGCGCCGATTGCGACGGGATCGCATCGAAGTCACTGAGCTTCCGTGGCGCCATCACGACGCGCGCCGAGTTGAGGATCGCCAGCACATCGATGACCTCCTGCGCGATCGCCCCCGCGAGAGGGCTCAGCAACCCGAAGACGGCGAGGAGCATCCCGATCACGGAGGCGGCCATCCCGCCGACCGCTGACTGCAGGGCGATCCGACGCATACGCGCTCCGATATGGAGCAGGTCGTCGAGGCGCTCCAGTGAGGAATCCAGCACCACGGCGTCGGCGGCCTCGGACGTCACGTCGGAGGTGGCACCGAACGCGACTCCTGCGGTCGCGGCCGTCATCGCCGGGGCGTCGTTGATGCCGTCCCCGAGGAACAGCGTCGGCCCCGCGGCAGTGCGTTCGCGGACGATCGCGAGTTTGCCCTCGGGGCCGACCCCGCCGTACACCTCACTGATGCCCACCCGGTCCGCCAACCGGCGGACCTCGGTCTCGCGGTCACCCGAGATGATCATCATGTGCTTGACACCGTGCGAGCGCGGCAGATGTGCGATGAAGTCGCCTGCGGTCGCCCGCGGTTCGTCCCGGAACCGGAGGGTGGCGGCGTACCGGTCGTCCAGGAGGACGATCGATTCCAGACCGGCCTCCGTCCCCGGGAGGAGGTCGACGGCGTCGGGGTCGACCGCGGCGAGTCCACGACGGTTGGTCAGGCGAAGGCTGTGGCCGCCCCACCTCACCGACCAGTCCGGCGCCGGGTTTCTCGGCGACCGAGCTGAGTGGTGGTATGGCGAGACCTCGTTCGGTGGCGGCGTCGACGACAGCTCGGGCGAGAGGATGACGGGAGTAGACCTCGACCGCCGCTGCGGTCGCCAGCACGCCATCCGGATCGGTGCCCGGTCGAGGAATGATCTCGGTCAGGACGGGGCGACCGTAGGTCAGTGTGCCCGTCTTGTCGAACATCATCGTCTCGATCCGGCTGACGTTCTCGAGCATTGCCGGGTTCCGGATGATGATCCCACGCTTGGCGGACAGCGAGATGGCGCCGATGATGGCGACCGGTACGCCGATGAGCAGTGGACACGGGGTCGCGACGACCACTACGGCGAGGAAGCGGGTCGGGTCGCCCGAGATGGCCCAGCCGAGGACGCCGAGGGCAAGTGCGACCAGCGTGTACCAGGCGCCGAGACGGTCGGCCAGGCGACGCATCGGGGGCCGGTGTTCCTCCGCCTCCCGCAGGACGCCGACGATCTGCGCGTACCGGGAGTCTGCCGCCCGGCGTTCGGCCCGGACGGTCAACGCCACCTCGCCGTTGACGGCCCCGGAGAGCACCTGGGAGCCGGGTGACTTCGGCACGACGTACGGTTCGCCGGTCAGGAACGACTCGTCCATGGCGCCGTCGCCACCCACGACCTCGCCGTCGACGGGGCACAGTTCATGAGGCAGGACGAGGAGGAGGTCATCCACGCGGACCTCCTCGGCGCGGATGTCGTCCACGCCCGCGGCCGTAGAGTCCCCGCGGAGTCGATGCGCGATCGTGGGACTGCGCCGCGCGAGGGCGTCGAGGGTGGCCGATGCCCTCCGCGACGCCGCGGCCTCGAGCGCCTCTCCGCCGGACAGCATGAGGACGACGATCGCGGCGACCAGCCACTCGTCTAGAGCGACCGCCGTGATGATCGAGATGGCGGCGAGCATGTCCGCCCCACCCGCGCTCCTCACCGCCGAGCGCAGTACCTCGAGGATGAGTGGGACCCCGCCGACCACGACCACCGCGACCAGGGGCGCCCGGATCGACCACTCGACCGTCGTGGAGACGCCGGGACCGGTGACCGCGCGCGACACGAGGTGGATCGCGATGGCCAGGACGGTGGCCATCGCGAGTACCCCCTGGCGAGAGCCGACGAAGGTTCGGAGTGGCCCGTCCGCCCGGCCCCGCGTCGATGCCGACGCGGGGCTGGTGGATTCACCGCCAGATCGGTGCCCGATGGTGTGCATGACTTCATCATCCGCCGTCGGGTATGTCCTCTACCAGCAAGGACAGGCTGTCCTGCGTGCCGGCCTCAGACGTTGAAGTACTTGGCCTCCGGGTGGTACAGCACGAACGCGTCGGTCGACTGCTCGGGATGCAACTGCAGTTCCTCGGAGAGTTCGACGCCGATGCGCTCGGGCTCGAGCAGATCGACGACCACCTTGCGGGACTCCAGGTCGGGGCAGGCGCCGTAGCCGAAGCTGTACCGGGCACCCCGGTACTTGAGGTTGAAGTACTCCTCGATGCTGTCCGGGTCCTCGTCGGAGACCGTGCCCTCGGGCAGGCGGAGTTCGTCGCGGACCCGTCGGTGCCAGAACTCGGCGAGGGCCTCGGTGAGCTGCACGGACAGGCCGTGTACCTCGAGGTAGTCCCGGTAGTTGTCCGCGGCGAACAGCTCGTTGGCGAAGTCCGCGATGGGCGTGCCCATGGTGACCAGCTGGAACGGCAGCACGTCCACCACTCCCTCGGCCTCGCAGCGCTCCTTGGAGGCCAGGAAGTCGGGGATGGCCAGGAAGCGCGGTCGCTGCTGGCGCGGGAACGCGATCTTGTGGAGCACCTCGGCGTCGGGGCGCGGCTCGGCGAGCACCCAGATCTCCTCGCCCACCGAGTAGGCCGGGAAGTAGCCGTACACCACGGCCGAGTGGGACAGGATGTTCTCGGTGGTCAACCGGTCGATCCACGAACGCAGGCGGGGCCTGCCCTCGGTGGCCACGAGCTCCTCGTAGTCCGGCCCGTCGCCGCTGCGGGTGCCCCGCAGGCCCCACTGGCCGAAGAACAGGGCACGCTCGTCCAGGTGACCGGCGTAGTCCGCCACCGGGATCCCCTTGGCGATCCGGGTCCCCCAGAACGGAGGGGTCGCGATCGGCTGGTCGGCCGCGACGTCCGACCGCTCGGGGACCACGACGGGCTCGGCCTCGGCGGCGCGCTTGGCGGCGATCCGCTCACTGCGAGCGCGGCGCTCGCGGCGTTCTTCGGCCTTGGCCGCGGACTCCGACGACTGCGACATCGGGACCCCGGTCCGTTTGGATGTCATCACCTCGTCCATGAGCCGCAGGCCCTCGAACGCGTCCCGCGCGTAGAACACCTCACCCTGGTACATCCCGGCGAGATCGACCTCGACGTAGGACCGGGTCAGCGCGGCACCGCCGAGTAGGACCGGGAACTCCCCGGCGATCCCCTCCGAGTTGAGCTCGGCGAGGTTGTCCTTCATCACGACGGTCGACTTCACCAGCAGGCCGGACATGCCGATCACGTCGGCCTTGTGCTCGCGGGCCGCGGAGATGATCTCCGAGATCGGCTGCTTGATGCCGATGTTGACCACGTCGTAGCCGTTGTTGGACAGGATGATGTCCACGAGGTTCTTGCCGATGTCGTGCACGTCGCCCTTGACCGTGGCGAGGACGATGCGGCCCTTGCCGTCCTCGTCGCTGGCCTCCATGTGGGGCTCCAGGTGGGCGACCGCGGCCTTCATGGTCTCCGCCGACTGCAGGACGAACGGCAGCTGCATCTGACCGGACCCGAAGAGCTCACCCACGGTCTTCATCCCACCGAGCAGGTGGGTGTTGATGATCTCCAGAGGGGGGATCTCCGCCATCGCGGCGTCGAGGTCCGCCTCGAGTCCCTTGCGCTCGCCGTCGACGATCCTGGCCGACAGCCGCTCCATGAGCGGCATCGCGGCGAGCTCGGCCGCGCGCGCGTCCTTGGCGCCGGCCGCGGACACGCCCTCGAACAGCTCCATGAACACCTGGAGGGGGTCATATCCCTCACCGCGACGGTCGTAGACCAGGTCGAGGGCGACCTCCCGCTGGCGCTCGTCGATCTTGCTCATGGGCAGGATCTTGGAACTGTGCGCGATCGCGGTGTCCAGGCCCGCCTGGATGCACTCGTGCAGGAACACCGAGTTGAGCACCTGGCGGGCGGCCGGGTTGAGGCCGAACGAGATGTTCGACAAGCCGAGCGTGGTGTGGATCTTCGGGTGTGACCCGGTGAGTCGGCGGATGGCCTCGATGGTCTCGATGCCGTCGCGGCGGACCTCCTCCTGGCCGGTCGAGATGGGGAAGGTCAGACAGTCGATGATGATGTCCTCCTCCGCCACCCCCCAGTTACCCGTGAGGTCGGCGATGAGCCGCTCGGCGATCTCGACCTTGCGATCCGCGGTCCGGGCCTGGCCCTCCTCGTCGATGGTCAGCCCGACCACAGCCGCGCCGTGGCGGGAGACCAGCTGCATGATCCGCTGGAAACGGGACTCCGGCCCGTCGCCGTCCTCGTAGTTGACCGAGTTGACCGCGCAGCGGCCACCCAGCTTCTCCAGACCGGCCTCGATGACACCGGGCTCGGTCGAGTCGAGCATGATCGGCAGCGTCGAGGAGGTCGCGAGCCGGCCGGCCAACTCCTTCATGTCGTCGGAGCCGTCCCGGCCGACGTAGTCCACGCAGAGGTCGACCATCTGCGCACCGTCGCGCATCTGCTCCTTGGCGATCTCCATGCAGGTGTCCCAGTCGCCGGCGAGCATGGCCTCGCGGAAACGCTTGGAACCGTTGGCGTTGGTGCGCTCGCCGATCATGAGGATGCCGGCGTCGGCGCGCAGGGGGGTCGAGCTGTACAGCGAGGCGACCGCGTTGACGGGCTCCACCCGACGCTCGGCCTTCTCGCGGCCCAGGACCTCGTCGCGCAGGCGGATGATGTGCTCGGGGGTCGTTCCGCAGCACCCGCCCACCATCGACAGGCCGAACTCGGAGACGAAGTCGGCCACCTGCGGCGCGAACGCGTCGGCGCCCAGGGGGTAGACGGCGCCGTGCTCGCCGAGCTCCGGCAGTCCCGCGTTGGGCATGACCGACACGGGGATCCCGGCGTGCCGGGACAGGAACCGCAGGTGCTCGATCATCTCGGCCGGACCCGTGGCGCAGTTGAGGCCGATCATGTCGATGCCCAGCGGCTCCAACGCGGTGAGGGCCGCGCCGATGTCCGAGCCGAGCAGCATGGTGCCCGTGGTCTCGATGGTGACGTGGGAGATGATCGGCAGCCGCCGGCCGGCGGCGGCCATCCCGTCCTGGCACCCGAGCACCGCGGCCTTGACCTGGAGCAGGTCCTGGCTCGTCTCGATGAGGTAGGCGTCCGCGCCACCTCGTGCCAGCCCCTCGGCGGCCTGGGCGTACGCGTCCCGCATCTCCTCGAAGGTGGTCTGCCCCAGGGAGGGCAGCTTGGTGCCCGGCCCGAGGGAACCCAGCACCATCCGGGGGGTCCCGTCCTCGGACGGACCCATCTCGTCGGCGACCTTGCGGGCGATCGCCGCGCCCTTCTCCGCGAGCTCACCGATCCGGTCGACGATGTTGTAGTCACCCAGGTTGGACAGGTTGCAGCCGAAGGTGTTGGTCTCCACCAGATCGGCGCCAGCGGTGAAGAACGCCCGGTGGATGTCCTCCACGACGTCCGGACGTGTGGCGTTGAGGATCTCGTTGCAGCCCTCCAAGCCCAGGAAGTCCGCGTCCACGTCGAGGTCGACGGCCTGCAACATCGTGCCCATCGCCCCGTCACCGATCAGTACTCGCCGACGGGCGGCATCCAATAAGGGCGAATCGAAATCGACAGACATGGCCCCAGTGTATGGGTGGGGAACAACCGGACGAACGTAGGCTGTACTAATGACTGTCCAATGGAGTCCCGACGGGCATCTCGATCTGGAGAGCCCGGTGATGATCGTGGCCTTCGAGGGCTGGAACGACGCCGCGGACGTGGCGACCGGCACCATCGAACACCTCGCCCTGAACTGGGAGGCCCGCCAGATCGCCGAGGTCGGCGGTGACGAGTTCTTCGACTACCTGGACCAGCGGCCCGTCGTCCGGATCTCGGGTGGGGTGTCCCGCTCGGTGGAGTGGCCCCGGGTGGTGGTGTCGGCGTGTCGACCGGACGGGTTCGCCGCGGACGTGTTGCTGGTGCGGGGGCCCGAGCCGGCCCTGAAGTGGCGCCGGTTCGCCTCGGAGTTCGTCGACCTGGTCGACACCCTCGGGGTGTCCCAGGTGATCCTGCTGGGGGCCTACCTCGCCGACGTGCCGCACACCCGTCCGGTCCCGCTCACCGGCGCGGCGTTCAGCCGCCAGCGGATGGCGACGATGGGTGTCGAACCGTCGGACTACGAGGGGCCCACCGGGATGTCCGGGGTGCTCCAGCAACTGCTCACCGAGGCGGGGGTGCCCACGCTGAGTGTGTTCGCGGGGGTCCCCCACTACGTGGCCTCGCCGCCGAACCCTCGGGGCACCGAGGCGATGTTGTCCTGGATCGCGGAGAACCTGGGCATGGCGGTACCGATGGACGCGCTGCGCGTGCAGGCGCGGACGTGGGCCGACCGTGTCGACGCCGCCGCGGGCGAGGATGAGGACCTCCGCGATTACATCCAGTCCCTCGAGGACCGGATGGACGAGGACTCCGGAGTGACCCCGGGGGTCGACCCGGAGCCCGACCGCGGCCGCGCGTCGGGTGGGGAGGCGATGCCACTGGTCGACGGCGACGCGATCGCCGCCGAGTTCGAGCGCTTCCTGCGGGGCGAGCGGGACGAGCCCGACGCCGGGTGACCCGCGGCCGGTCGGGACG